>CAYPAZ010000217.1:0-4567 GCA_964408835.1 uncultured Anaerolineaceae bacterium | reverse complement strand
CTTTCGGGGGCACGTGATGAACCAGCCAACCCGCCCCTGTCGCTCGGAATTCAGTGTTCTCCCTGATGGCCGGAGCCCGGCCCGCGTCCGACTTAACCCACGAGCGACCACACGTGTATCCACCGCGGCGGCGCGTCGCCTCGAGGGCGGAGTTCGGCCGGCATGAGGTCGGGGAGGTCTCTTGTGCAACTCTGGAACGCCGTCAGCGGCGAAAACCGCCAGCATCCTCGGGTTGCCACCTGGATTGCCGGCCGCATCTGCCCTCACCCCGGCGCCGCCGGCCGCCGCGTCCTGATTACCGATATCTCCGCCGGCGGCGCTGGCCTCCAGCTCGTCGTCCCCACCGATGAACCCATCCCTGTGAGCCGCTTCTATCTCGAACTCGGGCATGAGGGCCTCAAGGGCGACCTCGTCTGCGAACTCGTCCGCCAGACGCCGACTCGCCTCCATGTCCGCTTCCTTGACCTCAGCTGGGTCCAGAAGCGCTTCCTCAACAACCTGCTCGATTCCCTCGACTGGTAACCTCTAGAGCAGCGCCTGCTGTACCTCGGGCGCCGTCAACTCCAGCGCCCCCTCCACGTAACAGGCCGAGACCGTGTTCAGGTTCCGGAGCCGCCGCCAGACGTTTCCACGGTCCAGCCCTGTCGGCGTCTCCAGAGTCGCTCCCTTGCTCAGGAACGCCGCGACAGGTTCTGGCCGCGGCCCGAACTCCACGATCTGAACGCCCTCACCCTGCGCCGCGAAGTTCAACCACGCGTCCCACCGCAGCATCGTTGGGTCGATTGCCCGCGGCCCCGGGAGTGTAACCGCAGCCACTTGCTCTCCTTCGACGTCGATTCGCGCCTCCACTCCCTCGCTCCCGCGATCCAACTCCACCTTCCCGGCAACAACCCCCGCCCCCAGCGCGCTCCCGACCACATCCGCCGGCCCATCCACCACCAGCTCGACCACCAGGTTCTTCGGCATCATCCGGTACCGCCCGCCAAGCATCAGCGACGCCATCCGGAACGCCCCGATCGGACTCGATCCCGCCTCCAGCACAAACAGCCGCGCATAGCATGGCACCGGACGGTTTACATCTCCGGGCATGTACGAAAGCGCCGCTTGCTGGTCCACCTCGTAGGTGAGCTGCGCGACTCGGCAGTCCTCCAGCCGCCATGGCATGCCTTCGGTCCTGATGGCGGGCACCGGTACCGCTGGGTTGGTCAGGAGTCCTCGGTCGGGCATGGATATCAGTCCTTCGTCAGCACCGGAGCCACGCCGATACCGGCTGCCCCGGGCCCAAGTTGTGACCCGATGGTCGGGCTGAGCTCCGTCACCACCAGCCGCTCGATGATGAACGTCTCGCGGGCCAACGCCACGAGCTTCTCCGCGGCCGCCGGGTTCATCGCATGGTCGATGGTCACCACCACTGGCTGCTCCCTCCCTGGCCGTTCCGCGGCGATCTCCACCGCCCTCGCCAGCGCGTCGTCATGGCTCTGGGCCACCCCCACCCCCGTAATCCGCGTCCCCACGCGGCAAATCGGGAACCCGTCGCCCACCGGCCCCACCCGGTCCTCGATCAGCGCCAGCCGCCCGGCCTGGTCCAGCCAGCGCACCTCTCCCGGCACGAAAATCGAATCGCACCGCGGCTCCACCTCATCGACCGCCGCAAGCGTCTCCGCTCGCCCCCACCCCTTCGCTACCCCATCCGAAAGCGAAACCACGAGCGAACACAGCCCCGCCGAAGCCACGCCCGGGTTCGAAACCTTGATCGGCGCCTGCTCGTCTTCCATCGAGAGCACGGCCGCGGCAGCCGTCGTGAATGTCGGGATGACGTCGAACGGCATCACGAGGCAGACCGCCTCCCGCCCCTCCTTTACGACCTTCGCGAACGCCTCCCGGAACAGCCGCTCCGCAACTCCCGAGGGCATCGGCGTCTCCCCCGTCTTCCTCATCCGCGGGAAGAACTCGCTCGCGCTCAGCTCCCCGTCCACAAAACTCCTGTCCGTGAACGAACAGCTCGCCGGCACCACCACCACACCGAGCTCCACCTGCACCGCTGCCGGCAGGTCCGAAGTCGTGTCGGTTATGAGCTGCGTCCTGGCCAGTCTCCTGCTCCTCTCCCGTGGCCCGGGAATCCTAGCATATCGATACTTAGCACCGAGCTTAAGATGTTGACAGCCCGCATGCCACAGTCCACGCTTTGCCCGGCGCAGCTCTCTCCGGGGGTCATCCATGAAGTTCGGGATCTTCTTCGAGCACTCCGTCCTGAAACCCTGGGACGAAGGCTCGGAGCACCGCGTCTACCGCCAGGCGGTCGACCAGGTCGTGGCCGCCGAACAGGCAGGTTTCGACCAGGTCTGGGAAGTCGAACACCACTTCCTTGAGGAATACTCCCACTCCCCCGCGCCCGAGGTCTTCCTCTCCTACTGCGCCGCCCGTACCACGAGGATCCGTCTCGGCCACGGGATCGCCCTCATGCTCCCACCGGTGAACCATCCCGCCCGCGTCGCCGAACGCGCTGCCACCCTCGACCTCCTGAGCGATGGCCGTCTCGAAATGGGCACCGGCCGCTCCGCCACCTGGACCGAGCTCGGTGGCTTCCGCTGCGAACCCGATGACACCAAGGACATGTGGGACGAGTGCACTCGCGCCATGGTCAAGATGTGGACCCAGGACAACTTCTCCTGGAACGGCAAGCACTTCACCATGCCCCCACGCAACATCATCCCCAAGCCCCTTCAGAAGCCCCACCCGCCGCTCTGGGTCGCTGTCCAGTCCCCTGAAACCGCCGTCCAGGCCGGCGAGCGCGGCATGGGCATGCTCGGAGTTACCCTCGGCGCTCCCCTCGATTACCAGCAGATGGTCAAAGACTACCGCCGCGCCATTCGCACTTGTGAACCCGTCGGCGAGTTCGTGAACGACCAGGTCAACGGAGTCGCGTTCATGTACTGCGGCGAAGACGATGCCGAGGCCAAGACCGTCGGCGGCATGGCCGTCATGCAGTTCGGTATCCGCGCCGCGCACCTCGTCGGCGTGGGCGGCATCTACCCCTCCCCCGCCTACCACGCCCACTCCAGCGCCGCTCCCCTCCGCACTCGCCCCGGCGATGTCGTCGGCCCCGTCCGCGAAGGCACCCCCATCGGCGACCCGGAGTACTGCATCCAGCAGCTCAAGTGGTGGGAGGAGGTCGGTGTCGATCGCATGTGCTTCCTCATCAACACCGGTGAGACCATCCCCCAGGAGAAGATCCTCGCTTCGCTCAAGCTCTTCGGCCAGGAAGTCATCCCCGCGATGACCAGGACCGAGCGCGCTGAGGCTGCCCGCGCCGTCGAAGCTGAGAAGAAAGATCAGGTTGCCCGCCGCGAAGCGGGAGTCCCTTGAACGGCCCACCCGCGGTCAGCAGCACGTAAACCCTCGCAACTCGTTCGGTTGAGCCCCCATCTCGCCCCGGTACACTGAGCCCATGCGCGCGCCCCTCCTCCTGCTCCTGGCTGCCCTTCTTGCTGTAGCCGCCACCTCCACCGTCTCGGCGCACGCGGAACCGGTCGAAGTGAAGCCGGGCGACGGTGCAGTCCTCACCGGGCCCCCGATCGAAGTCGTCATAATCATGAGCCAGGATATGGCCCGCCGCGAAGGCGCCAACGACATCGACGTGCTCGACGCTGACGGCATCGAAGTCACCCGCGTCTCTGCCGTCATCGACAACGCCAACCGCCGAAGGCTCTCCGTGCCCCTCCCCTCCAGCCTGGAGCCGGGCACCTATACCGTCCGCTGGAAGACGCTCTCCGATGAGGACGGCGATGAGGCCTCGGGTGAGCTCACCTTCACCTACGACCCCAGCGGCACCCCCGACCCCGGTCGCGAGCGTCTCCGCGACGACCTGGTCCCAACCCGGCCATCGACTGAGGGCGACCCCGCGCCCTCGCTCGTCATCCAGAACGAAACCGGCATGTCGTGGGTGCTCGTGGTCGCCGTCGGTGTCGGCATGCTCGCCCTTGGGGCAGGCGCCGGCTATCTCTTCTCCCAGAAGCGCCTGTGACCCGCTTCGCCCTCTTCCTCGCGGTCATCGTCGTCGCCGCAGCCACGGTCGCCCGCACTACCCCCGTCGAAGCCCACGCCACGCTCATCATCGCCGAACCCGCACAGAACGCCTTCCTCCAGCGTCCCCCCGAGCGTATTAACCTCACCTTCAGCGAACCCCTCGAAACGCGCTCGAGCGGGATCCAGCTTCTCGATGCCTTGGGTGCCGAAGTCGAACTCCCGGCCCCCACGTTCTCCACCTCCACCCCAAACCTCATGCGTGTCGATCTGCCGCGCCTCGAACCCGGCATCTACAACGTCCTCTGGTTCAACGTCTCTACTGTCGATGGCCACCCCCTGCGAGGCTCCTACCCCTTCACCGTCCTCAACCCCGATGGCTCTGTCCCCGACCAGGTCAACACCGTCGGCTCCATCTCCGGCGCCACCGACCCCCGCCCCCTCGCCGATGCAGTCGCCGTCCGCGCCCTGTCATTGGCGGGCCTCCTCGTCGTCGTTGGCGCAGCGATCCTCAGCCTGCTCCTCCGGCCCCGCCGCCCGCGCC
>CAYPAZ010000216.1:0-4603 GCA_964408835.1 uncultured Anaerolineaceae bacterium | reverse complement strand
GGCACCATCCTCTTCGATGAGCGCGGGTACGAGGGCTCATACTGGGCCCTGTTCCTCCGGGGCTGCTGGGGGTGCGACGGCCCGGCCGAAAGCCTTGCTCGCGTGTCCGTCTCTACACCCCTCGGTAGCGCCCAACCCTTCCGCCCACCGTTCATCGAAACACTCTTCGAACCTGAGGAAGGGCCGATCACCAGCGCCGCCGCGACCATTGATGGCTACGGGATCTACCTCACCGTGTGCAGCCAGGGCTCCTGCCACCTCGAAGGCATCTCTCCCGACGCTCGCACCGTCGTCTACCACTCCCCGGATGGTGGCGTCAGCTGGGCACGCGCCGCCGAATACGATGGCGTCTACCTCGTTCGAATGGCCTCCTTCTATGGTCCGCTCCTCGAACGCTACTCATCCGGGGGAGCCAGGGAAGCCTTCCTCCTCGGCTTCGAGAACGACGCGGTGCCCTACTCCCCGGACCACCCGGTTGGCTGGGTCGGCCTCGCCGCGAACGGCAAGCCGGTCTATAGCCGCGGCTTCGTCTTCCCCTTCGGCGAGCATGACGACAGCGAACGCTTCCTCTGGCCCGCCATCCCCCCGGACGCGACGCCCCTGTTCTTCCAGCAGTTCCCACAGAGGTCGCGCTACGTTGTCGTGTGGTTCGACCCCGAGGCGAACAGCTCGTTCGCGGCTGAGTTCGATAGCCGCTCCGGCTCCCCCCGCCTCCTCTGGCGTGCTCAGGGCTGGAGCCTGCGGGCGATGGCCATCGGCTCAGGGACTGAATCCGTGCTCGTAGGGAACTACATCAATGAGAAGGGAGACTCCGTCCCGGCCACCTTCGACCTCTTCCGCGGCGTCGCCCGGAGACTGCCCGGCCCCTGGGACGACGCCCCGTTCATCCACGAACGGAACCACGTGGTCACCGGCCGCGTCGGCGCCTTCGCCCGCGTCACTAACCTCGATGGCCCGACCGACTGCCTCAACATCCGCCAAGCCCCTTCCACCGAAGCGCCCATCACGACATGCGTCCGCGCCAACGTCCTCCTCCCTGCCGGAGAACGCGGCGACTCACCGTGGACGAACGTCTACACGCCCGATGGCACCCAGGGCTGGGCCTCCACGGATTACCTCGCCTTCGAGTGACGCCCTCGCACCACCTCATCCCTCATCCCTCATCCCTCCTCCCCCACAACAGCACCCGCTTGAATGCATAGAAGTACGGCCGCCGGTCCTCCAGCTCCTCCATCAACCGCTCCCGGTACCGCGCGAGGTAGCGCTCGTAGTCGCTCGCTCGCAGGCGCCGCTCGTAGTCCGTCAACAGCGTCCCCCTCACCCATTCCACCACCGCCTCCCGGCTCTGCAGCCGATGGCCATACACCTGCAGCCGAACATGCATCTCCCCGAACCCCAGGCGGTCAAGCAGCTCCGCGTACCACTCTGGTGCCTTGACCGGCCACTCCCGGACATACCCCCCGAGCTCCTTGCCGAACTCCTCCCCCGCCACCGCATGCGCCACCCGGTGCGATGGGTGGTCAGCGTTCGCCGGCATCTGCACCGCGAGTTGGCCACCCGGGGCCACCATCGCCGCCACCCGCGAGAACACCTCCTCGTGCCCGTCAAGCCACTGCAGCGCCGCGTTCGAGAACACAACATCGAACGGCCGCTCGGGCTCGTATTCCCCGATTTCCCCTTGCTCGAACCGCAGGCCGTCGCCCGCGAATTGAGCGCTCTTCTGCAGCATCGTCTCTGAGCTATCCAGCCCCAGCGTCTCCGCCGCCCCCACTCGCTCGTGCAACACTCGCGTCAGCTCGCCTGTGCCACACCCCAGGTCAACCACGCGGCCCCCGGCAGCTGGCTCAACCAGCGCCAGGAGGTCGAAGAATGGCTGGGTCCGCTCATCGCGGAACTGCTCGTACTGCGCGGGGTTCCATGGGCTCGTCATGGCGCCAGATTCTGCCCCTACCCCTCCCAACGTGCCTCCCCGTAAGCTGGATCCACAACCTGACCCCCGGACGCCACCTTGAGCCAACCCTCCCCACTCGCAACCGCCGAACATGTTGTCGCCCTCGCCCGCCGCGCCGGCGCTGAACAGTGCGATGTCCTCACCGTCGCCTACGATGAGTCCAACGTCACCGTCCGCCTCGGCGAACTCGAAAAGCTCATCGAAGCCGGCTCGCGGTCGCTCGGCCTTCGCGTCATCAACGGCGGTCGCACTGCCGTTAGCTCCACGTCCGACCTGTCCGAGGACTCTCTCGAACGCCTCGCCCGCGAGACAGTCGAGCTGGCCAATATCTCCGAACCCGACGAGCACGCCGGCCTCCCCGATCCCTCCTTGCTTGCCCGCTCCGGAGCCGATGGCCTCCAGCTCTACGACGAACGGCTTGGGGCCCTCACCACCGGGGAGAAGGTCGCTATGGCGACCACCTGCGAGTCCGCCGCACTCTCCCATGACGCCCGCATCACCAACACCGATGGCGCGAGTGTCACCACCCGCGTCGGTGAAGTAGCCCTCGCCAACTCCCTCGGCTTCGCCTCCTCCTATCCCGCCACCAGCGTCTCCCTCGTCGTTGAGGTCATGGCCGATGACGACGAAGGCAAGAAGCGCAACGCCTACTGGTACACGGCCGAGCGTCACCTCCACCGTCTCACTGACCCGGCCGAAGTCGGCCGCATCGCCGCCCGTCGCGCCATCGACCAGCTCGGCGCCCGCAAGGTCGGCACCAGGCAGGTGCCCGTCGTCTTCGAACCCATGATGGCCGCCAGCCTCCTCCAGAACGTCGCCGCCGTGGTCAATGGCGCGGCCCTCTACCGTGGCTCCACTTTCCTCGCCTCCCGCCGCGGCCAGCAGGTCGGTTCGCCCCTCGTCACAATCCTCGATGACCCCTCCCTTCCCGCTCGCTCCGGCTCCCGCCCCTTCGATGGCGAGGGCGTTGCGACCCGCCCCACTCCACTCTTCCAGGCCGGCCACTTCCGCAGCTTCCTGTTCGATTCCTACGCCGCGCGCCGCAGTTCCGCCGAGTCCACCGGCAGCGCCCAGCGCGGCGTCGAATCCCTTCCCGCGCCCGGCACCTCGAATCTCGTCTTCCAACCCGGCGAAACTCCCCCCGAGGAGATCATCCGCACCGTCCACGACGGCCTCTACCTCACCACAATGATGGGCTTCGGCTTCAACCCCACTACGGGCGACTTCTCTCGCGGCGCCGCCGGCTTCTGGATCGAACGCGGCGAAGTAGCCTTCCCCGTCACGGAGATCAACATCTCTGGGCGCCTCGACTCCATGCTCGCCGCCATCGATGCCGTGGGGACCGACCTGACCTGGTTCGGCTCCTCAGCCGCCCCCACCATCCGCATCAGCGAAATGACCGTCTCCGGCCTCTAGCCACCGTCGCTCCGCCCTACTCGCTTCCCAATCCTGGCACCGAGACGCCCGGAGGCGTGGGGCTGGGAGTCGGCGTCGGAGTCGGGGTTGGAGTCGCAGTCGGCAACGCCGTCGGCGGCGCCTGCGGCGTCTCGTCCACCCCGTACACCGTCGTTCCGAACGTCGTCACCCAGAACCCGTTGTAGTAGCCGATCCCGATCACCCGCCACTGCCCGCTCAGCATGTTCGCGTTGTGCCCCGGGGAGGTCTTCCAGAGATTCAGGGCTCCCAGTGCCGTCGCCCTCCCATAGAGGATGTTTTCGCTCCCCCCGTACGGGTACCCGCACTGCGGGAACCGCTGCTGCGGCCCCCGCCCCAGCGAGTCCACGTGGTCGAAATAGCCCTTCGTTGCCATGTCGATCGCCAGCCACGCCGCCGCCCGGTTCAGTGGCGTCGAAGCGACGAGGCCCGGTGCCCCGTGTTGGGCGCGATACTCGTTCAATAGCTGAAGGAAGGTCTGCTCATTCGCGTTCAGCGCGATCTGTGCCGGGTCGACATCGCAGTTCGTCAACGCGCGTGCGTCCCGATCCATGAGCGCCACCGCCGCCACGCCGAGTGCCGCGACCGCCACCGCCAATACAGCCCACCACGGTCTGGTCCGTCGTCTCATTCCACCTTGAGGAGCGCCACTCAGGCACCGTAGCAGCCGCCAGCTCTAACGTCAGCCCGCGCTCAGCGCCGCACTCCCGGGACCGAAACCCCGTACGGCAGGTCCGCCGACTCCATCGTCGGGGCCGGAGTGGCAGTCGCCGTTGGTGTGAGAGTTGGCGTCGGCGTGGGCGTGTTCGTCGCCTGGCCGTATGGCGTAGCCGTTGGCTCTACGTAAGGCGTGCTCGTCGCGGTCGAAGTTGGCGTGTTTGTAGGCAGGCTGGTCGGAGTCGGCTCTCCGCTGTCGTCCGTCCCCCCGAAGTCCATCACCCAGTAAATGCCCGACTTGCCGATGCCCACCGCGTGGAACGTGGTCTTCAGCATCGCCGCGTTATGCCCCGGCGAGCCCTTCCAGAGGTCAAATGCCACCTGGGGATTGGCCGTCCCGCCCAGGATGTTTTCACCGCGCGTCCCGAATGGATACCCGCAATCCGGGAATCGCTGCGTCGGCGTCCGCCCCAGCGAGTCCGTGTGGTTCATGTTGAAGTACTGCTTCTCGTCCATGTCCTTCGCGTACCATGCCGCCGCCCGGTTCAGGTTCTCTGATAC
>CAYPAZ010000215.1:3189-4624 GCA_964408835.1 uncultured Anaerolineaceae bacterium | reverse complement strand
ATCTCGTCACGGCCATCCTGGATCACCTTGCCTGGGACGGCGGGGAGCGGGTTGCGTCGCCATGATTGACCGCCGGAGGCTCACTGTTCTTGTTGGCGTGGGCGTGGCACTCGCCGCCGGCGGCATCGTGTTCGCCGCCCTCGTCCTCACCACCAGCGGCCCCTTCGCCTCCAACGACGACAACGGCGACGCCTCGGCCACCCCGCCCGCCGTCACCCTCACCGCAACCCCAACCGAAGCCCCGGACCCCGAGGTCACCCCGACCCCCGAGCCCCACGTCCTCGAGGTCGACGCCGATGGCTGGCCCATCGTCATCTGCCCCGACGACTGGGAGCACCGCAAATCTGACCTCCTCCGCGCCACTTTCTGCGCGCCGCCGGGTTGGCTCCCGAGC
This sequence comes from uncultured Anaerolineaceae bacterium, assembly GCA_964408835.1. Taxonomy (GTDB): domain Bacteria; phylum Chloroflexota; class Dehalococcoidia; order Tepidiformales; family Tepidiformaceae; genus CAYPAZ01. Next base: position 4,230 of record CAYPAZ010000215.1, on the reverse strand, counting down.
GAGTGGCGCGATCTCCCTTACGACGACTCGGTCACGTTGGAGCTGAGCCTCGGTACTCAGCAGGCCGCGACCTTCCGGGTGACCTTCGTCTCTCGTGCGACGACGCCGGATGGCAGCGCCTTCGATCTCCCGTGCGAACAACCTGCGCCGCGCTCCGTTGCCACGATCCGGGGGATGGCCTGCCTTCGTTTCAACGATGACCCGGACGATGTTGCCCCCCTCTTCCGCTGGAGGATCGACGCCCTCGCCTCCACGCCGTCGATGTGGATCAGGCTGGTGGCCGACGGCGTTTCGCAAGGGAGTCATCGTGTCGAGATGCTCGCGACCATCGACCTCATACTGGACCACCTCGCATGGGACGGCGGCGACCGTGTCTATCCCGAGCTCGCCCCTCGCTCCCTCGAAGTCGACGCCGATGGCTGGCCGGTTGTCGAGTGCCCGGAGGGCTGGGAGCACCGCAGGGCCAGCCTCTCGCGGACTACCCTCTGCATCCCACCCGGCTGGAAGCTGCTATCGGAGTTTGAACAGGTCCTGGGTGACCCACCCTACTCTGACGCGGTCTCGCTGATCCTCCAGTCGGATCGCGATGGGCTCCCGCCGACCGGCGTACAGGTCACGCTCTACTCGCGAGCGGTCAAACCGTCGGATCAGGGCCTCAACGCGCACTGCCGCCACCTGGTGCGTCGGCCCATCGCTGGACTCCCCGGCCAGTTCTGCCTCGGGTTCGCGGAGGAACAAAACGGCATCAGCGTCTATCCACTCTACGGTTGGGAGGCCCATGGATTCGCGCCAGCCCGCGACGAGTGGGTGGTGCTCAACGCCGCTGGCCCCGAGCTCGGCCCCGACCGTGACGCCATCCTCGCCCTCGTCGATACCATCCTCGACCACATCGTCTGGGACGGCGGGGAGCGGGTTGGTGAATAGGCAGGCTGCGGTTCTGGGATTCGCCCTGCTGCTCTGCCTCTTCCCTGCTGCCCCCGACCTCGCCTAACCTCCTCCCCGTAACCCGTAACCCGTAACCCGTAACCCGCAACCCGTAAC
>CAYPAZ010000215.1:0-3179 GCA_964408835.1 uncultured Anaerolineaceae bacterium | reverse complement strand
GCCCCGACCGTGACGCCATCCTCGCCCTCGTCGATACCATCCTCGACCATTTCATCTGGGACGGCGGCCCCCGCATCGACTAGCCTCTCCCCGTTACCCGTTACCCGTTACCCGTTACCCGTTACCCGTAACCCGTAACCCGTACCCCGTACCCCGTACCCCGTTACCCCGCTACCCCCTACCCCACGCCCGCGCTAACCTGATCTCCCATGGCAAAGCGCGTCATGGATGTCTCCCTCACCATCATCGCGCTGCCCATTGCCTTACCCGCCGTTGCCATCATGGCCGCTATCCTCGCAGTCGAGTTGCGAGGCAATCCTTTCTTCCGGCAAAAGCGCGTCGGCATTCATGGCCGCCCCTTCACCATGCTCAAGCTGCGCACCATGCACCACCCGCCCCCGGGACAGGAAGACCGCTTCGTGATCCATGACTTCGAAACCTTCATCTTCGATGCCCCCGAAACACCCAACCCCCGCCTCACCCGCTGGGGAGCTTTCGCCCGCAAGACCTCCCTCGATGAGCTTCCCAACCTCTGGAACGTCCTCAAGGGCGAAATGAGCCTCGTCGGCCCTCGACCCGAACTCCCCGAAATCGTCCGCCAGTTCCCCCCCGAATACCACCGCCGCCACGATGTCCTCCCCGGCATTACCGGCCTCGCACAGGTCAACGGCCGCTCGGATTTGACGTATGCGCAAGTCGCTTCCTACGATCTGCAATACGTGGACGATCATTCTCTCATGGGCGATCTCCGCATCATCTGGCGCACGCTGAAGCTCGTGCCCTTCGGTTCGGGGGCGCGCTGATGTCCCCAACCAGGGCTGCCCGCACCCCCGTCACCCTCCTCCGCCGCCTGGTCCCTGGCGATACCCTCGCCACCCTTGGCGCAATCACGCTCGATGTCGCCGTCATCGTCGCCGCCTTCTCCGCTGCCCTCCTCCTCCGCTTCGATGGCGATGTCCCACGCTCCAACGTGGAAGGTGTCGCGCTGCTGCTCCCCCTCCTCTGCTTGCTCTACGTGCTCGGCAACCTCCTCTTTGGCATCTACCGCATCGTTTGGGCCTACGGCTCCGTCGGCGATATCCTCGTCCTCTTCCGCCCCGTCGCGCTCGTCACGGTGCTCATCTTCGCCGGCAACTTCTGGGTCCAGGACCGCCACCTGCCGCTCTCAGTCGTGCTCATCGCCGGCGCTCTCATCTTCCCCGGCATGGCCATGCTCAAGATGCGCACACGCCTGCTCGCCCGCGCTCCCTGGGCATCCTCCTCCCACCGCCGCCTCCTCATCATCGGCGCCGGCCGCACCGGCCAGCTCCTCGCCCGCGAACTCCAGAACGACCCCGACCTTCCCTATCACCCCGTTGGCTTCCTCGATGACGACCAGACCACCCACCACCAGCGCATCCACGGCCTCCGCGTCCTTGGCTCCATAGAAGCCCTCGAACAGGTCGTTGTCCGCCGCGATGTCGAAGTCGTCGTCATCGCCTTCTCCGGCAGCGCCGGTGCCCGCATCCGCCACATCGTCGGCGAGTGCCAGCGCCTCAACGTCCCCGTCCGCATCGTCCCCAGCGTCAACAACTGGGTCCGCGGCCACGCCTCCGATGCCCTCCGCGAAATCAACCTCGATGACCTCCTCGGGCGTGACCCCGTAGAGGTCGACTACAACGCCTGCTCCCAATCCGTCCGTGACAAGGTCGTCCTCGTCACCGGCGCCGCAGGCTCCATCGGCTCCGAGCTCTGCCGCCAGCTCCTCGCGTTCCAGCCCCGCGAACTCCACCTCCTCGATAACAACGAGAGCGGCCTCTACGACCTCTCCTTCGAGCTCCGCAGCATCTCCCCCGAGACTTCTCTCAAAGTCTGGGTCGCCAACGTCGTCGATGCCGACCGGGTCAACGAAGTCTTCCGTTCGGTCCGTCCCGGGCTCGTCTACCACGCCGCCGCCCTCAAGCACGTCCCCCTCATGGAAGAACACCCCGGCGAAGCCTTCCGTACCAACGTCCTCGGCACCCTCAACGTCGCCAACGCCGCCCGCACCTTCCAGTCCGGCGTCTTCGTCCTCATCTCCACCGACAAGGCCGTCCGCCCAACATCGATCATGGGCGCCACCAAGCGCATAGCCGAACTCCTCGTCCTCGCCATCGCCCGGGAAAGCGAGCTCACCCAGTACGTCGCCGTCCGCTTCGGCAACGTCATGGGGTCCCGCGGCTCGGTCGTCCCGCTCTTCGTTTCCCAGATTGAGCGTGGCGGACCGGTAACAGTCGTCCATCCCGATATGATGCGCTACTTCATCTCCATCCCCGAAGCCGTCAGTCTCGTCATCCAGGCAGGCACCTTCGGTGGCGATGGCCACATCTACATGCTCGATATGGGCGAGGAAGTGAACATCCTCGAACTCGCCGAGCGGATCATTCGCCTCCGCGGTTTGGAGCCTGGCCAGGATATCGAAGTCGTCTTCACTGGTCCGCGCCCCGGCGAAAAGCTTCGCGAAGAACTCGTCGCCGACTATGAACGCGTCGAAGTCACGCCCCACCCGAAGGTCAATCGCCTCGTCTCCTCCATCGAAGTCACCGAGGCCGAAGTCTCCCGCCTCATCTCCGAACTCACCGCCGGCATGTGGGGCGACCCATCCGAACTTGCCCGCCACCTCCACCTCGTCGTTCGCCGCTACGCTATCGACTCCGATGCCGCCGAGGACACAACCGAACCCGCGACCGAGACCGCCCGGCCGTGACCCGGGTCCACCCCACCGCCGAGGTCGACCCCCGGGCCACAATCGGGGAAGGCGCCAGCATCTGGCACCACGCCCAGGTCCGCGAAGGCGCCACCATCGGGTCCGGTTCCATCATCGGCAAGGGCGTCTACATCGACGCCGGCGTCCAGGTTGGCGCCAACTGCAAGGTCCAGAACTATTCCTGCGTCTACCACGGAACCACCCTCGAAGACGGTGTGTTCGTCGGCCCGGAAGTCGTCTTCACCAACGACCGCTACCCTCGCGCCATCAATCCTGATGGCTCCATCAAGTCCGACTCCGATTGGGAAGTCGGCGAAACCGTCGTCCGCTACGGCGCCTCCGTCGGTTCCCGGGCCGTCGTCCTCCCCGGGCTCACCATCGGCCGCTGGGCCCTCGTCGCCGCCGGTGCCGTCGTGACCACCAGCGTCCCCGACCACGCCGTGGTCGCCGGCAA
>CAYPAZ010000214.1:0-4667 GCA_964408835.1 uncultured Anaerolineaceae bacterium | reverse complement strand
AGCGGTGGGGCGCCATCGCCCCGAACCTCCTGCGCTACGGGGTACTCGAGGCCCTCTGGGGCATCAGCGACGACGACCTCGCGGCGGGGCTGGTCGAATACACGCACGAAGCCATGGTGGTCTACGACGCCGTCTCGGAGCGCGAGCGCACCTGTGGGTTCCTGCTCCCGAACGTGGGGATGGCTGACGTCATGGCCGTGGCCGATGGCGGCGAGCGTCTGCCTCAGAAGTCGACGTTCTTCTACCCGAAGCTGGGTACAGGACTGGTGTTCCATCCATTGGAGCCGTGATCACTCCTTGAGACGGCAGTACCAAGACTTCGGGGGCCAGCGGTCTCAACCTAGAGACGCACCAGCCGCACGTTCCGGATGCCATCCACTGCTTCGAGGTCGCCGATGGTTTCTTCGGAGGGCGGCTCGTCGACCTGGAGGAGCATGAGCGCCTGCCCGCGAGGCGAACGGCGCCCAACCTTCATCGAGCTGATGTTGATATCGGCGGCGCCGAGGAGTGTCCCCAGCCGGCCGATCATCCCGGGGCGGTCCTCGTTGTCGCAGGCGAGAAGGAAGCGGCCCGGCTCAGCCTCCATGTCAATATCGAGCCCGTTGATCATGACGATGTTCGGCCGGCCGTGCTCCACGGTCATGCCCACTTCCACCTGGGTGTCGGAGGTCCCGAGCTTGATGTCCACCAGGTTCACGAAAACTTCATGGCTGGGCTGGAGGCTCTCGTGGATGTTCCAACCTCGCGACTGCGCGATGTGCGATGCGTTCACGATGTTCACGTTTTCTTCGCTTATCGGCCGCAGGAGCCCGCGGATGACCGACGCACGGAGCGGGGTGACATCGTGCTCGGCGATCTCCCCGTAGTAGTCGATGGAAATCGATTCAAGCTTGCCGGTGACGAGCTGCGTGGCAATGGCGCCGCCGATTTCGGCAGCCTCCATGTAGGGGCCGACGACCTTCAGGGTCTCGGGTGGGAGCAGCGGTGCATTAACGGCGTAGCGGGCGCTGCGCCCCTGGAGCAGGTCGACAAGCTGCTCGGCGACATCGAGCGCGACCCGTTCCTGGGCCTCGGCGGTTGAGGCCCCGAGATGGGGCGTGACGATGATGCGCGGGTCACCAAGCAGTGGGTTCTCCCCCGGCGGCTCCGTAGAGAAGACATCGATCGCAGCGCCGGCGACCTTCCCCGAACGCACAGCGTCGCTCAGAGCGAACTCATCGATGATCCCGCCGCGGGCGACGTTGATGAGCCGGACGCCGGGCTTCATCCGCGCGAGCTGCTCCTCCCCGATCATCCCGGCCGTGTCTGCGGTCAGCGGCGGGTGCACGCTGATGAAGTCTGACTCTGCGATGAGCCGGTCGAACTCCACAGACTCGACGCTCAGGGCCTTCGCACGCTCCTCGGGGACGAACGGGTCATAGGCGACGACGTGCATCTCCATGCCAACCGCGCGGCGGGCGACTTCGGAGCCGATCTTCCCGAGTCCCACGACGCCGAGCGTCTTGCCACGCACTTCCGTACCCACGAAGTCCTTGCGCCGCCATTCGCCGTTCCGCATTGAGGAGTCGGCCTGCGGAAGGTGGCGGGCGAGCGCCAACAGCAGCGCGATTGTGTGCTCGGCGGCCGCGACTGTATTCCCCTGGGGCGCGTTGACGACCACGATCCCGCGCTCGGTCGCGGCCTCGAGGTCGATGTTGTCCACGCCCACGCCGGCACGGCCGATGGCCGTGAGCCGGGTCGCGGCATCGATGACCGCTCTTGTCACCTTCGTCTCGCTCCGGACGACGAGCGCGTCGTAGTCGGGGATGATGCGTAGCAGTTCGTCAGGGGGGAGGCCGGTGTTCACATCGACATCCGCCACAGTCTCCAGGAGCGCGACGCCGTCTCCAGACACGGGGTCGGCGACGAGGACGCGGGGACGTGCGGGTGGCATGGGGAGCTTCTCCTTGAGGGCTTCAAGCGCGATTCCAACGGACGCGGGTATCCGGGTCCTGCCGGCCTCCCAGCGCGAGACGGTGGCCTGGTCCACGCCAAGCGCGGATGCGATGGCGGCCTGGGAGAGGCCCAACGAGGTACGGGTGGAGGTGAAGGCTGTGGGCTCCATGGGTAGATGCATTTTGCATGAGAGGGGTGCTCCATGCAATTTGCATCCGCCGGGGCTATCCGCGGATCAAGCCTAGTCGCGCTCCTCAATGTGGTACTGCGAGAGGTAGTACTCATTGGCGCCGGGGATCGTATACCACCACTTCTTGCCCACCGGCTCGGTCAGCGGCTCCCCCCGGTTGAGCGCCTCCAGATTGGCGGGGCGGTACTCCGCGTTGGTGGCGTAGAGGTGGTCCAGGGCCGGGTGTGTGGACTGCGCCGCGAAGTTCGGATCACCGATGGGCCGCAGTCCCTGCCCGCAGATGACGCGCCAGTTCTTGCCGGGGAGCTCGCCTTTGCGGACGGGTGGATCGCCCGGGGAGGGCCAGTTCGCGACAGGCGGGTCGAACACCAGCCCAGCAGCTTCAGCCTTCCCGGCGAGCCAGTGGAGCGCGATGTCCCCCGCCTGGCCTCCGACATCGCTGTGCCTCCCGGGGAACCACACCTGTTCGACCTCCTGGCTTTCGGAGACGGGCGCTGCCCACAAGCACCCGAGGTAGGCCGCCCGCAGCTCGTCCGTGGCCAGGGCCTGGTACGCGCGGCGCACGTGACTGCTCAACCGATGGTCGTGGAACCCGAAGCGCTCCCGCGAGATCCGCCCGATGAAGCCGCCTGGCACCCCAAGCGCCCCGACGGTATCCCAGACCCCAACGAACGCGACCTCGAGCTGGTCGATGGTGCGTGTGTTGTGGCGCTCACGGAACTTCCGCGCGTCGCCGGTGTCAGGGGTGGGGTCCGGGCGGCGGTAGAGGTTGTACGCCTCCTGGAGCAGCCGGTCGTCGATGGGCGGGCGGAGGAGCCCCAACTTGCGGATGAACCCCACCGTCGAGCGGACCGTGAACGCGCCGCGGCTGAACCCGAAGAACCAGAGCTCGTCGCCCTCTTCGTAGATCTGTGCTATCCAGCGGTAGGCTTCCTGGACGTTGCCCGAGAGCCCCGCGCCGAAGGCCCCGCCGCCGATCGAATCGAAGACATTCTTGACCCACGTTTGCCGGGCGACGCGGACACGGGATGTGCCGACCCCGGGGTCGTAGTAGCAGGGTTGGTTCCGCCGGGCGAGGCGATTCTTCAGCTTGTAGACGTTGGTGTTGGTTGAGGGGTCGTTCCAGGTGCCATCACAGCAGACGACGAGGCGGCGCACGTTGCTCCTCCCTCCGGAAGCGATGGGACACTATAGCGCAGGCTCGGCGACGCATTAGCAGAGACTGTGCTACGGTCGTTGTAGAGAGCGCACGCAAAGCGTGCACCAGTGCCCTAACTCGTCCCCCTCCGTCTTCTTTGTTTGTTGTGAGGAGTAGCGCCGAGACCAGGCAGCACCCCGCTCAAACGAAACGGAGAACCTTCCTACTTGTCCCTATCACTCGAAAGCGCCGAGCCGAAAGCTCGGCAGGCCGGCCTGCGACCTTCGCAGTCCGGCTTCACCAGGCTTGGCGTCGACCAGGACGTCATCGATTGCCTGACCGAGCGCGGTATTACTGAGCCGTTCCCGATCCAGGTCCTCACCATCCCCGATGCGCTGGCTGGCCGCGACGTATCCGGCAAAGCCAAGACCGGATCCGGGAAAACGCTCGCGTTCGGCATCCCGCTTGTCCAGCGCACAACCACGGCACGGAAGCGCCGGCCCACCGGTCTCGTGCTCGTGCCGACTCGCGAACTGGCGAACCAGGTGACCGACGAACTCGGCCCGCTGGCCGAAGCCCGTGAACTCTGGATCATGCCGATCTACGGCGGCGCCTCGATGGTGCGCCAGATCAAGGGCCTCCACGCCGGGGTCGATATCGTCATCGCCACTCCGGGGCGACTGAACGACCTCCTGGAGCGCAAAGAAATCTCGCTCGCCGATGTCCGGACCGTGGTCATTGACGAAGCGGACCAGATGGCCGACATGGGCTTCCTGCCGCAGGTCAGGGCGATCCTGGATCGGATCGATGATGACCGCCAGACGTTGCTGTTCTCGGCCACGCTCGACGGCACCGTCGGTGCACTGGTCCGTGACTACCAGGTGGACCCGGTGCGGTACGAGGTCCCGTCTGAGACGACCTCCGTCGAGACGCTGGAGCAGCGATTCATCGGCGTCGACCGCCCGGAGAAGCTTCGCGTGGCGGCGCGCATCTGCGGCTCCGTCAGCCGGTCTCTCGTGTTCGTGCGGACCAAGCACGGCGCCGACAGGCTGGCGCTGCAGCTCACCCGCGAGGGCGTGCCCGCCGCCGCGTTGCACGGCGGCCTGAACCAGAATCGCCGTGAGCGGACGCTTGCCAGCTTCGCCTCGGGCCGTGCGCCAGTGCTTGTCGCGACGAACGTCGCCGCTCGTGGCCTCCACATCGACGACATTGACATCGTGGTCCACTTCGACCTGCCGGAAGACGGCAAGACCTACCTGCATCGCTCGGGCCGGACGGCCCGCGCCGGCGCCGGCGGGCTGGTCGTCACACTCGTCTCGCCCGACGAGGCGAGAGACGTGCGGGTGCTGCAGCGCGAGGCCGGGATCAACGTGGCGACGACCGCCATGGGCCACCAGGACCCGC
>CAYPAZ010000213.1:4263-4694 GCA_964408835.1 uncultured Anaerolineaceae bacterium | reverse complement strand
ACGCGGCGGAAGCGTGCCGCCGTCCGGCCGCTGCGAACCCTGGCGTCCGCCTCGGTGTGATGCTGGGCGAGGCCGCTCTTGCCGGGCGCGATAAGCTCATGCTCGCCTTGCCCCCTACCATGAACGCCCTCGAGCCGTGGCTGGAGCAGCTCATCGCCGAGTCCACGGGTAAGGAAGGCAAGGGCATCCTGCCTGTGGTTGGTGACCCGGGATCGTTCAGAGCCGCGGAGGATCGCCTCTGGGTGGGCGCCAGCGGTGATCCACAGCTTTCCCGGTGGAGCGGTCCCGCTGTATTCCTGGATGACCTCGTGCCGGCCCAGCTGGGGGCGCAGTTCTTCCTCTGGGAGTTCGCGACCGCCGTAGCGGGTGTCGTGTTGGGCGTTAATCCGTTCTTCCAGCCGAACGTCCAGGAGGCCAAGGAGGCGGCCCAG
>CAYPAZ010000213.1:0-4253 GCA_964408835.1 uncultured Anaerolineaceae bacterium | reverse complement strand
AGCGCTTCCTCGAGGGCTCGCCGCGCCCGGACACCGCGAACGCGGGCGCCGACGAGGTCCTGGCCTCTATCAGGCCGGGCGACTATCTCGCGCTCCTCGCGTGGATGCAGCGCTCCCCGGAGCACGAAGGAGAGCTGCAACGCATGCGCCGACGGCTCGGAGAGCGGTTCGGTGTCCCGACCACCCTGGGGTTCGGACCCCGTTACCTCCACTCGACGGGGCAGTACCACAAGGGCGGTCCGAACTCCGGGGTGTTCCTCCAGGTGCTCGCGGAGGATCAACGAGATCCGGCCATTCCCGACCGCGGGTATACATTCGGGAACCTCAAGCGCGCACAGGCCGATGGCGATCTGGCATCGCTCGCGGCGAAGGGCCGGCGAATCGCACGCGTCTCCCCGGACGAGCTGGGGAGGCTCGCCGACGGCGGGCGGGCGCCACTGTCGTGGTTCAGGCGCCTGCTCGGTCGGCGAGGCCCGTCTGCCCCGCCGCCGGATCCTTCCCCAGGGCCGAAGGGCCCGGTCAAGTGGTCCGCAGCTTCAGAGCAAGGGCTTGCCCGCAAGCGCAACGTCGACGCCTACGCGGTCGCATTCGAGGATGGGCGGTCCGTGTTCGCCGTCGCCGACGGCACCGGGTCGATGCCGCTGGCCGGCGTCGCCAGTCGGGCCGCCGCGGATGGTACCGCGCGACTGCTCTCTGCAGGCCATATGGCGGACATCGGCGAGCTCATCACAGGTGAGCTCCGCGAAGCGGTATCGTCCGCGCTTGATGGCCGGTACACGGAAGGAGCAACGACAGTCGTGGCTGCGGTGCTGACAGATGCCGCGGCGACGGTTGTCTCGGTCGGAGACTCTGAGGCGATTGCGGTTTGGGAGCCGGGGCGCGTGGAGTTACTGAACGAACTCGACAACTCAGAGGAGAACCCGAACGTACTCGTGTCGTGGGTCGACGGGCATCACCGCCATCAGCCACACGTCATAACGCTTGACACACGGCCGATGTACCTCTGCCTGGTCACTGACGGGGTCACCAGGGCACTCACTTACGACGAGATCGGCAGAATCGTGGTCGGAGCGGGCACGGAAGCCGCGGCCGCGGCGCTGGTGAGGGCAGCCCAGGAAGGCGGGTCGGGAGACGACGTCACCGCGCTGGTGATCGATACAGGGGGCTCAGGGTGAGCTATCCCTGGCACGATGTCCCAGAGCTTCCCACCCGCGTCGACCTTCGTGCCGCGCAGTACAAGTCGAACCGAGAAGCGAACCTCGCTCTGGCAGCGGATCTCCGCAACCGCCTGGATCGCGTAGCGGCGGCCGGGGGCGCCGAGTACGTCGCGCGGCACCGGGAGCGTGGGAAGTTGCTCGCTCGGGAGCGCATCCAGCGCCTGCTTGACCCGGCCACGAGCTTCCTCGAGCTGAGCCCACTGGCCGCGGACGGTGTGTATGACGACGACATCCCAAGCGCGGGCATCGTCACGGGGATTGGCGTGGTGGTGGGGCGCGAATGCGTGGTCGTCGCCAACGACGCCACGGTGAAGGGTGGGACCTACTACCCGCTCACGGTGAAGAAGCACCTGCGTGCGCAGGAGATCGCCGAGCAGAATCGGCTGCCGTGCATCTACCTCGTCGACTCCGGGGGTGCGTTCCTGCCGCTGCAGCACGATGTCTTCCCCGACCGCGACCACTTCGGGCGCATCTTCTACAACCAGGCGAGGATGAGCGCGCAGGGCATTTACCAGGTGGCAGCCGTCATGGGCTCCTGTACCGCCGGCGGCGCCTACGTCCCGGCGATGAGTGATGAGACCGTCATCGTCCGCGGCACCGGGACCATCTTCCTCGGTGGCCCGCCCCTGGTGAAGGCCGCGACCGGCGAAGACACCACCGCGGAGGAGCTCGGTGGGGCCGATGTCCACACTCGCATCAGCGGGGTAGCCGACCACCTCGCGGAAGACGACGGTCACGCACTGGAGATCGTGCGCAGCATCGTGGCGAGCATCCCGCAGAGGAGTGAACTCCCGTGGGACCTCGCGGAGCGGGCTGAGCCCGTTCACGACCCGGAGGAGATCTACGGCATCGTCTCGCCGGACAGCCGCCACTCGTACGACGTGCGCGAGGTCATCGCTCGCATCGTCGACGGCTCGCGGTTTCACGAATTCAAAACCCGGTACGGTGCGACGCTGGTGTGCGGGTTCGCCCGGATCGAGGGTTACCCGGTCGGGATCGTCGCGAACAACGGGATCCTGTTCAGCGAGAGCGCTTTGAAGGGGGCGCACTTCATCGAGCTCTGCGGCCAGCGGAAGGTGCCGCTGGTGTTCCTGCAGAACATCACCGGGTTCATGGTGGGCAAGCAGTACGAGAACGCGGGCATCGCCAGGGACGGCGCCAAGATGGTCACGGCGGTCGCAACCGCGAACGTGCCGAAGTTCACTGTGGTGATCGGCGGTAGCTTTGGGGCCGGGAACTACGCGATGTGCGGGCGGGCGTACTCGCCACGGCAGCTCTGGATGTGGCCCAACTCCCGCATCAGCGTGATGGGCGGGGAGCAGGCGGCCAGCGTCCTCCTCCAGGTCCGCATGGACCGCGGCGAGGAGTTGGGCGCCGAGGAACAGGCTGCCTTCAAAGCGCCGACTGTCGAGCGTTACGAGTCAGAGGGCTCCCCCTACTTCAGCACCGCACGGCTCTGGGACGATGGCGTGATCGACCCGCTCGACACCCGGAGAGTGCTGGCGCTCGGGCTGGCTGCCGCTATGAACGCCCCCATCGAGGCGCCCCAGTGGGGCGTCTTCCGGATGTAGCCGGGTGTTCGAAGCCGTCCTCATCGCGAACCGGGGCGAGATCGCCGTGCGGATCGCCCGGACGCTGCGGCAGATGGGCATTCGCTCGGTCGTGACTGCATCCATACCCGACCGCCGCAGCCTCGCCGTGCGTAGCGCCGACGACTGCGTCCTACTCGAGGGCTACTCCGCCGCGGAGACCTACCTCGACCAGGAGGCGATCATCAAGGCGGCGAGGGAGCGAGGCTGCGGGGCCATTCATCCGGGTTACGGCTTCCTCGCCGAGCGGGCGGACTTCGCGGAACGCTGCGCCGCTGAAGGACTGGTCTTCATCGGCCCGCCTCCCGAGGTGCTGCGGACGCTGGGCGACAAGTCGGCAGCCCGGCGGCTGGCGGTCGCAAACGATGTCCCGGTCGTGCCAGGCTGGGATGGCGCGGACGACCAGGAATCTCTGGTGAGGGCAGCAGTCGAAATCGGGTTCCCCGTGATGGTGAAGGCGCGAGGTGGCGGTGGAGGGCGGGGGATGCGTGTGGTGGAAAGCGAAGGCGAACTGGCCGAGGCACTTGCCAGTGCCCGGCGCGAGGCGGACGCGGCGTTCGGCGACCCGGGGCTCCTCATCGAGAAGCTGGTGACCGACGCTCACCACGTCGAGGTGCAAATCTTCGGCGACAGGCACGGCAACCTCGTGCACCTGGGCGAGCGCGACTGCTCCGTGCAGCGCCGCCACCAGAAGCTGATCGAGGAGTCGCCCAGCCCGGTGGTGGACGACGAATTGCGCGGGAAGCTCACCGAGGCCGCGCTGCGCATCGGGCGGGCGGCCGGGTACGTGAACGCCGGGACAGTGGAGTTCCTCGTTGGCGCTCCGGGCCAGGACGGCCGCCGGCCGTTCTACTTCCTGGAGGTGAACCCACGCCTCCAGGTGGAGCACCCGGTGACGGAGGCAGTGACCGGCCTGGACCTGGTGGAGTGGCAGCTCCGCGTCGCTGCCGGGGAGCCGCTGCCGGCGAGGCAGGAAAACATCATTTCCACCGGCCACGCGATCGAGTTCCGCATCAACGCCGAGGATCCGCTCGAGGAGTTCCGCCCGAGTAGTGGGCGGATAACGCGGGCATGGCCGTTCGGAGAGAAGTATGGCCGAACCGACGCCGGGTACGAGCTCCACGATGTTGTACCGGCTCAGTACGACTCGCTGCTCTGGAAGGTCATCGTCGACGGCGGGGACCGCTGCGAACTCCTCGAACGTTTCGCCGCCATCGCCGGGCCGGACGATGTCCGGGGGGTGCGCACGAACGTGGCGCTCCTGGGCGCCGTGGCTCGTTCTGACGTGATGAGGGCCGGCGATGCGACAGTGGATTGGCTCGAGAGCGCCCTGGCCGGGCTGATCGAGGATGGTACCTCGCCGCCCGAAGCATGGGTCTGTGCCTCGGCCGGAGCGCTGCTGTTGGAGGGGGGCCAGGCACCGCCTGCGTGGCTCGGTGCGGGAGTG
>CAYPAZ010000212.1:0-4697 GCA_964408835.1 uncultured Anaerolineaceae bacterium | reverse complement strand
CGCAGGGCGAGCTCGATGCTGGCGACGACGTCATCCGCGTCGCGAACGCCGGTGAGCGGGTGGGAAAGCAGCGCGAGGCGCTCGCTGCGGCGGGTCCAGAGCTGGGCGCGCTCGTCCGTATCGATCTCCGCGAAGTCGTCGTGGGCGCTGGCATAGCCGCAGCCGGGGCAGACGACGATGGCGTAGTGGGTAGGGTCGACGGTCTTGTAGCGGATCAGGAAGTCTGAGTCGCGCGAGGCGGGGCGGACGGCGCTGGTGCGGACTCGGAGGTATTCGAACTGGGTGCCGGAGACGGGGCAGGTAGTGCTGTCCAGGAAGAACGTGGCGTCGTCGAAGGGGGCATCCAGGGTGAACGTGACGGGTTCGTCGACGGACGCAGGGGCGGCGTCCTGCGGCATGCCAGCCAGGGCTTCCTGCTGGCGGCGTGCGAGCTCGTCCGGGCGCGCAAAGGCATCGATGAGGTCGATGGCGAGGTCGGGCGCGCGCTCGAAGACGGCGGGGAGAGCATCGCGGTCAAAGGCAAGGATGACGGTGTCCTCGGCGGCGATGGCGGTGGCAGAGGTGGGGCGGCCGGTGAAGAAGGCGACATGGCCCACGGGGTCGCCGGCACCTGCGACGGCGACAGTACGGGGCGAGCCGTCGTCGCCGACGACCTGGAAATGAACGCGGCCCTTGAAGACAACGTAGCACTCCTCCGGGACCGCGCCCTGCCCGTAAATCCGCGAGCCGCCCGGGAAGCGGCGGGCGTACTGGCCGAGACGGCGGTAGCTGTCCGGGAGTGACCAGGCCATTGTTCCTCCGTGGTGGCATTGCGGCGGAGCCGGAACGGCGAGCTGCCGTCGAGGGGGCAGCCCGATCCCGCCTCGGCAGCGCCCGCCACCGTGATCGTCGGCTGCGGAGCCGCGTTTCCGCAGGGTTGTGACGGAATCTGGGTGGACCGGCCGTGGGTCCTTCGACATGGTCAGGACGAACGAGACCGTGGTCGGTGCGTGTCGCGTTCACCTCTCAGAGGAGCGATTGGGGCCCTCGCGAGCTCGCCGCTCTCCCCGCGATGCTGTTCTCGATCGGCGCTACGCGCCGGGGCTCCCCCCGGGGAGAGGGAGTCAGATGCCACCTCCTGGCGGTGCTGCTCTTGATCGGCGCTACGCGCCGGGGCTTCCCCCGGAGAAAGGGCGTGGCGGCCCTCTCCCCGGGGGGCGAAAGCGCTAGCGGATCAGGTTCACCAGGCCTTCGAGCATCTGGTCCGAGGTGGAGATGATGCGGCTGGAGGCCTGGAAGCCTCGCTGGGCGATCACCACGTTGGTGAACTCCCGCGCGAGGTCGGTGTTGGAGCCTTCGAGGACGCCGGCGCCTACCGTGCCCCGACCACCGGTGCCGGGAGTGCCGATGTTGGGCACGCCGGAGTTGGCGGTGGACTCGTAGAGGTTGGAGCCGGAGCGCTGGAGGCCGGCGGGGTTGGTGAAGTTCGCCATGGCGACCTGGCCCAGGAGGCGAGTGGTGCCGTTGGAGAAGATGCCGTTGATGTCACCACCCGGCCCCACGGTGAAGCTGACGAGCGAGCCTGCCGAGAAGCCGTTGTTGAAGGTGGGTGCGACGGCGCCCGCACCGGCGAACTGGGTGAGGCCATCTACCTTGATGTCGATCGGGACGCTGGTGTCGGCGCCGTTGGCGGCGGCCGCATCGAGCGTCACATCGATCTCGATGCTGTCACCGGGGGCGGGGGTGGACAGGCGACCGTTGGCGTCGAACTCCAGCGTCGCCGGGTTCACGGTGGCGCTGTCGATGCCCGCGCCCGTGGCGGTGACGGACCATTGGTTCGCGCCGGTCTTCTCGAAGGTGATCGTCAACGGGTGAACGCCGCCCAGCGAGTCGTAGACGTCCAGCGTGGTGCTGAAGGTGTCGCCGTCATCCACCGTGGAGTCGAGGTTGCCTTGCAGGGTGACGTTGGAGGTTTGCTGCGCGGCGATCGACTGGCCCAACGGGATGATGATGGACTCGACGGGGGCGTTGAGGTCGACCTCTCCGTCCGTATTGGCGCTCCAGCCCTGGACCTTGTAGCCGTTGGTCGGGTTGACCAGCTCACCGGTGACGGCGACGTCGAAGGCGCCGTCACGGGTGTAGAAGGTACGGTTGCCGTCGCGCACGATGAAGAACCCGGCGCCCTGGATGGCGAAGTCGGTGTTGCGGCCGGTCGCCTGCAGGGTGCCCTGCGTGTGCATGACGTCGATGCCGCCGATCTTCATGCCGAGGCCGACCTGCTGCGGGTTGGTGCCGCCGCGGTTCTCGGTGGGCGAACTGGCGCCCGAGATCGTCTGGGAGAGCATGTCCTGGAACGTGATCCGGCTGGCCTTGAAGCCCTGCGTGTTCACGTTCGCGATGTTGTTGCCGACCACATCCATGTAGGTGATGTGGTTCTGCAGCCCCGCGATGGCTGCGAAGAGTGCTCGCATCATGTCTGGTGCATCCTGTTCCCGGGGGCCGGCCCGCCGCGATGCGGGTCAGCCGTTCCCGCCCTGTGCACCCTCATCCGAGGGCGCGCGTTGGACTGCTGCACGTACGACCCCCTTGAACAGGTCCAGCCGTGCGTGCGTGCTGCGTGTGTTCCCTACTTCGATCGCTGCTCCCTGCTCCTCGTGCCTTCGCTTACGGGGCGATCACGACGGAATCGATATTGGTGAAGACCTGGGCACCCCCGTCCGACTCGCCCATGGCGGTGACCACCGTGCGGTTCTGCACGCTGACCACGAGCGCGAGCTCGTCGAGGAGGATGACCGAGTCCCGTGAACCCTTCGCTTCGGCCTGGTCCACGGCGCGGTTGAGGCGCTCCAGGCGCACCGCGTCCAGATCCAGGCCACGCTGCTCCAGCCGCTTCGCGGCATGCTTGGAGAACTGCAGCCGGAAGGCATCGCCATCGACGCCGTCCGGCCTCGGCGCGGCAGCGGGAAGCTGCTGTCCGATGCCGGCGGGGACGCCGTGGGGAATGCCCGGTAGCGGCACGCTCATCAGGAGACCGCCACGATCTTGGCAATCGGGATCTGCAGGCCATCCTCCAGGTGAAGCACTGCGCCGCGTTCCGCGAAGGTGACCTTCGCGACCGTGCCCGTGACTTCCTCCTGGTTGCCAGGCATGCTCGTCTCCGGGTCCGATGGGCCCTCGATCAACGCGGTCACGTTCCGGCCCACGAGCGCGCTGGCCTGCGCCAGCTCACTCACCTCGGCGAGGTAGCGGATCGCGTTGGTCATGGTCTGCATCGCATCCAGGGACTGGAACTGGACCATCTGCGAGAAGAACTCGCTGTTGTCCTGCGGCTCCAGCGGGTTCTGGCTGCGCAGCTGCTCGATCATGATCCTGAGAAAGTCGTCCTGTCCGAGCTCCTTCGACTGCACGCGCTGCGACCCCGGCGCGGTGAGGTCGTGCAGTGACGCCCCGATGTGTCCGAGTCCAACGCTCATGGCTTGCTCCTGCTTCTTACCCGTCCGTTACGCGAGGACATCCAGGCTGCCGTCATGGCCGCCCGTGCTCCCCGCTCGGGCGGGGGTTCCTGCGCCGTTGCCGGCGTCGTTGTCGCTACCGTCACCATTGCCATCGCCGAGCCCGAGGGCCGCCACCGGCGACCACTGCGCCTCGCCGGAGCCGGCGCCGTCACCCTGGCCGCCGCTCTGCGACTGGCCGGAGGTGGAGCGCTGGTCCATCGATCCGTCCGCCTGCGCGGGCGGTGGCGAGGACACCTGCAGCCGGTCGACCCGGAGGTCGCGCGATTCGAGCGCCTGCTGCAGCGCCGGCATGTGGCGTTCGATCAGCTCGCGGGCGGATGCCTTGGTCGCCTCCACGCGGATGCGCAGACCCTGGTCCGTCTCCACGATGCTGATGTCCAGCTGCCCGAGGTCCGGCGGGTTGAGCACCAGCCGCACCTCCGAGGTGCCGCGGATGACGGCCGACTGCACCGTCTCAGCGATCATTGAGGCGAACGCGGCGCCGTCCGGCCGCACCGAGGTCTGGGCGACTTCGACCCGGGTGGGAGCGCCGGCGGCCGTGGATGCCATGACTCCGGAGATCGCCGCGAGGGCCGGGTCGACCTCGTCCGCGGTGTCGGCGCCGTCATCTTCGATGGTCACGATCGGGAACTGGGCGAGCAGGTCGTCCGCGGCAGAATCGCCGGCGGCATCACCCTCCCGCCCGTCCGCGAGTGCTCCCGCGGAATCCTCGGTGGCCCCGAGGATCTGGCGGAGCAACGCGTCGCCATCGTCCACATCGAGGTCGCCGGGCGTCGTTGACGTCTGTGTCACCGGCTGCGTTTCCTGTTCGGGCAGGCCAGCGAGGCGGGCACGAAGGAGGTTCAACACCTCGCTCGCGCGGTCGCTGCGCTGATCCGCACCGGGCGAGGGGATCGCCACGTCCAGTCCGCGGGCGCGCACGGCCGCATCGAGGGCGTCGAGGTTGCTCGACGTCTCGTTCGACCGTGCACCCAGCCCGCGGGCGTGGGACAGGAGCGTCTGCGCCATCACCGTCTCCAACGGGTCCGCGGCGGACCCGTCATCCTGGCTGGTGTTCACCACTGCTCCCGCGATGCGGTCCGGCAGAAGTTCGTGCTCACCTCGTGGTTCCTGTTTGCTTGCCCACCCTGCCTGTTCGAGGAGCGCAAGCCCCGGCGGGATCAACCCCGCCACCATCGCTGCGTGCTCCTCGGACGTCGGGTC
>CAYPAZ010000211.1:0-4700 GCA_964408835.1 uncultured Anaerolineaceae bacterium | reverse complement strand
TCCCGGGCAAGCGTTGCCCGGAGAGGGTACAGCGTCCGCGCCGCCGGGGCGTGTCACTGGGCTAGCTCTCCATGCCGGTGTCGCCCGGCGGTAGAGCGGCAAACGGGATCGCATACGGAACACCGATTCACAACCCTTTCTGAGTGTGTCATACTCCGGCATCTTGTTCGGAGAGCGCCCCATGCTCAGACGAGATGTCCCGCGCAACGTCGTCCTGTTGATCGCCCTGGCCGCTATCGCCCTCGTGGCTGCTAGCCGCTCGTGGGACCCGGCCGCCGCCAACAATGGGTACCCCACCTTCCCCTCCAACGCCCACATCGGCTACTACAAAGATGGGGACGTGAAGAAGGGCGTGGTGTTCATCCCGGGCACCAACACCCCACTGCACGTGCTGTTCGAAACCGACAACCGCGTGAAGGAGATGGTCGGCGTCCCCGGCCAGGGCCCCCTCGCCTGGCGGGAGCGGCCCATGGGTGGCCCTGCCGATATCTTCCTCCTCAACCTCGACCAGCAGGAGAACTGGCCCCCTACCTCGCTCCGGGACCTCCACGGCGGGATGGTCCAGGACATCGGCTCCCTGACCGGCTGCGGGAACTACCTCTTCTACACAGGCTGGAACGGCACGAAGTGGGACCTCTACCAGTTCCTCGCCAGCTCCTTCGATGGCACGCCGGGGAGTTTCCTCTACGCCAACCTCACCCAGGCCACCACCAGCCCGGTGTACTCGCCGCACTGCCACAACAACATGCTCACCTTCCTCCTGGGCTCAAGCCCTGGCGGTACAGTCGCCCGGCCCGTCTTTGCCTTCGAGCTCGGCAGTCAGACTCCGCCTGCGGCATTCCCCGATACGTTCACCGACTACTGCGGGAGTCCCACCGCCATCGGCGCGAGCTTCAATGGCGGCTATCAGGGCGAGGTGCTCGCCGTCTGCCAGCCAGCCCCACTCCCCGCGAACGTGGGGGAGCCGGCTGACACCTACTTCAAGGCGTGGGACTTTGACTCCCAGGTACAGGAGTTCAACCGCCACACCGGGACACATCGAATCGAGGACATTCGCGACCTCGGTGGCTGGCCCGAGCACGGCATCTACACCTTCACCGCCCCCAGCTGCTCCGGCGAGACCCCGATCCCGCCCGGCCGCGACCTCTGCATCTTCGACATCACCGATCCCGCCAACCCGGTGCCTTTGAACCCCCCGAGCACGAACGTCAGCTGGTACTACATCAATGGCGACTCGATCACGTTCCAGAACGATGGGGAGGGCCACTGGCACAGGGCGACCTTCTCCGGGAGCCCCGCAGTCGATGACCTCGTGGACAGCCTGGCGCAGACCCCCGGCGGCCCCGGCAGTCCGCACATGGAGTGGTCCAGCTACTGGTACAACGGCCTGATCTACGAGTCCGCGCTCGGGGGCCTCGCGAAGCAGTAGCGCCCCGGTCGCGGCCAGTCACCACGCTCGCGTAGAGTCACTGCAGCTACCGTCCCGGAGGGCACCCGTGAAGTTCGGCATCGCCATGTTCCCCACCGACTACGCCATCCACCCGGCGCCGCTCGCCGCCGAGGTTGAGAGGCTCGGCTTCGATTCGCTCTGGTTCCCCGAGCACACCCACATCCCCACCTCCCGCCGCACCCCATGGCCCGGCGGAGCGGAACTCCCGAAGGAGTACAGCCACACCCTCGACCCGTTCGTCGCCATGGCCTCCGCCGCCGGCGCCACCTCCAATCTGCTGCTCGGCACCGGCATCTGCCTCGTTATCCAGCGCGACCCCATCACCCTCGCCAAGGAAGTCGCCAGCGTCGACCACGTCTCCGACGGCCGCCTCCTGTTCGGCATCGGCGGCGGCTGGAACATCGAGGAGATGGAGAACCACGGCACGGACCCCCGCGCCCGCTGGAAGCGCCTCCGCGAAAGCATCGAGGCCATGAAGGAGATCTGGACGAAGGACGATGCCGAGTACCACGGCGAGTTCGTGGACTTCGACCCCGTCTGGTCGTGGCCCAAGCCCATCCAGAAACCCCACCCTCCCGTCATCGTGGGCGGAGACGGACCGAACACCCTCAAGCGCGTCGTCCGCTATGGCGATGGCTGGATGCCCATCCCCGGCCGCAACCAGGTCCCGCTCGACCAGCGCGTCAGCGAGCTCCGGGGGATGCTGGAGCAGGCCGGCCGGCCCATGGTCCCGGTCACCCTCTTCGGCATGCCCGCCCGGCCCGAGTTCATCGAGCGCTTCGCTCCCGCCAACCCGGACCGGGTCGTGTTCTTTCTCCCGCCCACGCCCGAGCCGGAAGCGAAAGAACGGCTCGCCCAGTACGCGGAGGTCGTGAAGCAGTACGCCTGAGGCCTACACCCGGACGAGCCGCCCATCGCGGTCACGGACCTTCAGTTCGAGCTCAGCACCAACCCCGGTCAGGAGCCTGGAAAGTGTCTCCCACGTCGGATTCGCAGCTCCGCTCTCCATCCTTGCCACCTCCGGCTGGGTCATGCCGGCAAGCTCGGCGATTTGCTGCTGCGTCAGGCCCGTGACCCTCCTGAGCTCGATCAGCTTGCTGGCGAGCTCGAATGCTGGCCCAAGCTCCTCGTACTCCCGCCGGAACTCACTGTCCTCCATCATCCTGGCCTTGAACTTCTTCCACTCACTCATGCCTGTCTCTTCCTTGCACGCTCGAGCCATTCGGCGCGTCGACTGGTCGCGAGCGAAAGCGCATCGCGCGGTGTGGTTTGGCGCTTCTTGGTAAACCCGTGCAGCAGGCCGAACGTCCTGCCCTTCCAATGGAAATAGAGAAGGCGGAACGCCTTCCCGCCGGTCTCGACCCGCAGCTCCCATATCCCATCGCGCAGGTGCCGGGCAAAGGGGAGTCCGAGGTCGGTGCCATGCCGTTCAAGGAGCTCCACGCCGCGGACCACGGCTGCAGCGTCCCTGGGATCCAGCGACTCGATCCACTCCTCAACTGGCTTCCTCCCCCGCGGTGCGGTGTAGGTTCGGATGTTCCAGCCGGCCACCGAGACACTATAGCAGAACTGCTATGAACGGACACCGATCAACGACCATCGGCCCCTGGAGAGGGGCCTGTCGACCGTAGGCAGGGCACTTCCACGCGGCGCACGATACGGGCGTACACGGGGGAACGAGCCATGTTCTGCGACATCTGCAACACCGAACAGCAAGACGGCATCACTGTCGAAGCCGCGAAAGCGGGCACAGCGCTTCCCGGCTACCTCCTCGTCTGCTGGGGCTGCCTCACCTACGAGGTCCTGCGCGACATCGCCGCCGGGACGGTTCGTGAGCCGCTCGCCATCGCCAGCTGAGACCCCGCACTGTTACGAAATCGCAATACCCTGCAGCCCGCTGCAGTGCGGATCGCCGCGCCCGGCACTTAGGCTCCGTGAGCTAAGCGCGGAGGTGGAGTCATGTTCTGCGACATTTGCCAGGCCGAACAACCAGCAGGAGTCTATTTCGAAGCCGGCTCCGTCGTGACAACCCCGGGCGGCACCCGGGTACCGTTGGACCGGTATCTCCGCGTATGTTGGAGCTGTCTTAACTACCAGACCATCCAGCGGATCGTGGGGGGACGCTCACCCCAGCCACCGGAGCTCGCCGGCGTCCGCTAAGCCGCGCCGCCCTCGCCGGGCGGCGCCTCCCTCCATTCCCGGTTCTCCCTTTACCATGCGCCCATGGCGGAAGCCGTCCCCCCGCCGGTGGTCCCCGGCCCCTCCCGTGCGGGCGGGCTGGCCATCGCCGCCGCAATCGTCGCCTTCGGCTTCATCGGCTCCCGGATCCTCGGCGTTGTCCGCACCACCGCAATCTCCTACGCCTTCGGCTCCGGCGGCGACGTCTCGGCGTACTTCGTCGCCTTCCGCATCCCCGACCTCATCTTCCAACTCCTCAGCGGCGCGGCTCTCGGGGCGGCGTTCATCCCCGTCTTCGCACGCGTCTTCCGTCAGCAGGGCGATGACCCGGCCTGGCGGCTCGCCAGCAATGTCCTCAACCTCATCGCCGTCGCCACGCTCGGGCTGTGCGTGGTGGCCTTCGTGCTTGCGCCGTGGCTCGTGCCGCTCACTGCCCCCGGCCTCTCGGATGGATCCGGCAACGGCGAGGACCTCGTCGGCAAGGCTGTCGCCCTCACCCGGATCATGCTCATCTCGCCTTTCCTGTTCTCCATCAGCGGCATCGTCATGGGCATCCTCAACGCCCGCGAAAAGTTCCTCCTCACCGCCCTCGCGCCCATGCTGTACAACCTCTCGATCATCGCCGGTGCGGTGTTCCTCTCCGGCCCGTTCGGCATCGAAGGGTTGGCCATCGGCGTCGTCGTTGGCTCAGGACTCCACCTCGCTATCCAGCTCCCGGGCCTGGCCCGCGAAGGGATGCGGTACCGCTTCTCCTTCGATTGGCGCGACTCCGCGGTCCGGGAGGTCGCCCGCCTCACGGGACCCAGGGTCATCGGGCTCGGCGCCGCCTCCCTGAACTTCGTCATCGCCACTTACTTCGCTTCGAAGATCGGCGACCGCTCCATCCCCAACCTCACATACGCCTTCCTGCTCTCCAGTCTCCCGCTGGCGCTGTTCGGCATGGCCATCTCTACCGCTGTCTTTCCCCGCCTCGCCGCGCAGGCGGCCGACGACGACCTCGATGCCCTCCGCGCGACAATCTCACGGGCCCTCAAGGCGATCATGTTCCTCACCGTCCCGGCGGCGCTCGGCG
>CAYPAZ010000210.1:0-4713 GCA_964408835.1 uncultured Anaerolineaceae bacterium | reverse complement strand
CTCTTCGACGAAGGCGCTGAAACTCGCGGCGACCTCCCCCGGGTCAGTGATGCCAGGGGCCGGAGTGGGTGTCGGCTGGGCAGTCGGGCTGGGTGGGTGTTCGGTACTGGAGGTTGCCGTGGGCGGCGGTTGCCTTCCCTCCGCCGGTGGTTCTCCATCTCCCCTGACCAGCACCAGCGCCACCAACCCCACGCCGGCTATCCCGGCGATTGCGGCCCCAGCGGCCATCGGCTTCCATCCGGCCAACCCGCCGATCGACATCACGGCGCTTTTGAGTCGGGACGGGAGAGAGGTTTGATCCCTCCACCACTCCGCCGCTTCCTCCCGCGAGCCCACCTCTAATCGCTCGAGAATTTCCGTGACGTGGTACTTCGCGCCGTCGAGGGAGATCCCGAGCCGTGCCCCGATCTCCGCGTTGGTCAACCCCGCCGCGATCAGCGCGAGCACCTCCCTCTGGCGGTCGGTGAGATCCCGCCGCGCCACCTTGCGATAATGTGCCCTGTGATCCCGCCTGTGCATGGACGCTAGTGTAGATTCGATGCGCCCCGAGAATCCCCTACCCGATTCGGAACATCACAAGTTGTGACGTCACAGGAAGCTCTGGCCGAACGCCAGGCGAGTCTTCCGGGCCGCAAGTCCGGGCCGCCGAAGCACTCGTTGGTCGCGAACAGGTTCGGCAGCCGGTAGCGCGTGACATCCTGCCCGTTGGGCGAGAGCTCCGTCGAAGCAGACAT
Source organism: uncultured Anaerolineaceae bacterium (assembly GCA_964408835.1). Taxonomy (GTDB): domain Bacteria; phylum Chloroflexota; class Dehalococcoidia; order Tepidiformales; family Tepidiformaceae; genus CAYPAZ01. The sequence goes on along the minus strand of CAYPAZ010000210.1, from coordinate 3,979 downwards.
CAACCTCCAGGCCAACATCATCGCCGTGAACTCCTGATCCGCTTCATCTGGCTTCTACCTGCTGCCAACCGACCCGATTGTCGGCCTCGCCCGGGAAGATGTAGCATCGACGAGCGCCCACATCAGCTCTGCGCCCAGCACGAAAGGGACAGAAGATGATCAAGCGTACCGCAGCTCTCGCGCTGGCCGTGCTCACACTCACGGTGGTCCTTGCCCCGGCCGGGACCACTTCCAGGGCGGCTCCACCGAATCCCTACACCGTCAACGAAGCGAACCTGCCCTTCACGCCGCTCCCCGGCGCGACCGCCTACTGGGGCGTCCACCAGGGAGCTGGCTGGCGAATCGAGGTTCCAGCCAACTGGAACGGAGACCTCGTCCTCTACGCCCATGGCTTCGTCTCCGGCGCCAACCTCAACCTCAACGTCCAGAACCCGTCGCTCAGGACCCACTTCATCAACAACGGCTACGCCTGGGCCGCGTCAAGCTACCGCGCGAACGGGTACGTCCCTGGCATCGGCGCGACTGACACCTACGAGCTGCTGAAGCTGTTCGCGAACGTCGCGGGAAAGAACCATGAAGGCGGCGAGACCGGCGACTCAGGCAAACCGAATCGCGTCTACCTCTTCGGCGTGTCGATGGGTGGCCACGTCATCGGCAACGCCATCGAGAAGTGGCCCAACGCGTTCGATGGCGCATTGCCCGTCTGTGGCGTGATGGGCGACAACACGCTGTTCGACTACTTCATGGACGTCTACCTCGTCGCCGAGACGCTCGTCGGGAACGAGCCCACGATCCCGTCGCCAGCCAACTACGCAACCGTGGGCTCAGTCGCCACCCGGGCCCAGCTTGGCCCCAACTACCCGTCAGTCCTCAACGAGACGGGCGAGATCTTCAAGCAGGTCATCAAGAACCGTACTGGCGGTGAACGGCCCACGTTCAACCAGGGCTGGACCGGCCCCGTCGGCGGAAATTTCATCTTTAGCCAGGCCTTCGCAGGCCCCGCGCAAACCAACCGCGACACGGTCTACCAGTTCGATGACGACCCCACGCTCTCAGCCGAGGAGCAGCTCTTCAACGAGACCATCCTGCGCACCCACTACGAGCCCACCGCCCGGAACCCGTGGGGCATCAAGACCGAGACCACCAACTCCCCCGCCATCCGTGGCAACATCACCATCCCCGTCCTTACCCTGCACACGCTGGGCGAACTCTTCGTGCCCTTCAGCATGCAGCAGATCTACGCTCAGCGCGTGGCGGAGGAAGGCCGTTCTGACCTCCTGGTCCAGCGCGCCATCCGCGCAACCGGGCACTGCTCGTTCGTCGCCGCGGAGCTGACTACGGGGTTCAATGACCTCGTCGCCTGGGTGGTCGATGGCGTCAAGCCTGAAGGCGATGACATCCTCGACGCAGCGAACGTTGCCCATCCGAACTTCGGCTGCAATTTCACCACAAGCACAAGGCCCGGCATCCCAGCCTGTCCGTAACCCCAAAACGGCAGAGCTGATGGAAGCGAGGCGCACCTCCGGGTGCGCCTCGTCGTGTGCCTCAGAAGTTCAGCGCCAACCCCCGCGTCGGCCAGCCGTCAATGGCCACCAACTCCCCTCGCGTGCTCAACGTCGCGTATAGCGTCCGCAGGTCTGGCCCGCCGAAGCACGCGTTCGTCACGAACAGGTCCGGTAGCGGGTAGTGCGTGACATGCTGCCCGTTCGGCGAAATCGACGTCAGCCCGCCATTGATCAGCGTCGCCACAATCACGTTCCCCTCCCCGTCCACGCACAGCGAATCGCACATGGCGAGGTTCAGAGGCGCCGCCCCCGGCACCGTCGCCAGCACGTACCTCCCCTTCACCTCCCCCGGCCCCACAATTGGACATGCCCATACCCGCCCCGTTGGCGTCTCCGCCACGTAAAGCACCTTCCCGTCCGGGCTCAGCCCGATCCCGTTCGGCGCCTCCATCGGGTAGATGATCTCCTTGATCATCGAACCGTCCGGCGACGCGTAGAACACACCCGTCCGGTACCGGATCCGCCCCTTCGTCTTCCCGTTGTCGGTGAAGTAGAAGTTCCCCTCCGCGTCGAACACCAGGTCATTCGGGCCGCGCAACGGCTCCCCGTCGCACTCCGTGTACAGCGTCGTCACCTCTGACCCATCCGGGCTCACCCGCTGGATCTGCCCGCCGATGTAGTCCTCCGGCTCATCCCCCGGCAGCAACGCGGGCCCGGTCGGCAGGTTCCCTTGAGTCCACGCAAACCCGCCGTTCTGCGTCACGTAGATCGCCCCGTCTGGCCCGATAGCCGCCCCGTTCGGCCCCCCCCCCGTCACCGCGAACGTTGACTTCGTCCCATCCGGCTTCACCCGCGTCAGCTTCCCGGCCCGTATTTCTGTGACCAGGATGTCCCCGTCCGGGAGCAACACCGGCCCTTCCGGGAATTCGAGTCCAGTCGTGATTACGCGGTGTTCCATGGCGACGCTCCTGCGTTTTAGTGGCCGAATCCTACCTCCCCCCACCGCGCTAAGCTTCCCCCATGCACCGCGGCGCGACCTTCGACCCCACCGGCGTCTACCGCTACCGCCTCTGGCGCGAGTGGGATCCCGCGCTTCCGACCGTCGCCTTTATCATGCTCAACCCCAGCACGGCCGACGCCACCTACGACGACCCCACCATCCGCCGCTGCATTGGCTTCGCCCGTTCGTGGGGATTCGGCCGCCTCGAAGTCGCCAACCTCTTCGCCTACCGCGCAACCAGGCTCGCCGACCTCCGCGCCGCCCCCGACCCCGTCGGCCCCTGCAATACAGAGCACCTCGCGGCTGCGTGCGCCAAAGCCGGGCTCGTCATCGCCGCCTGGGGCAACGGACGCCTCTTCGTCCCCGCCGACCCACCTCACCTCCCCGATGTCCCCCTCGCCACCCTCGGCCTCACCCGCCTCGGCGAACCCCGCCACCCTCTCTATGCCCCCGCTGTCAGTTCACTGGTAGGCCTCCCGCCGGTGTGCAACGCGCCGCGCTTCAAGGACCTGTGGCATCGACCCGAGTCTATTGCCTCCGCGGTGCCGTCAGGCGGTCATCGTAGACATCACCCGTGTTCACCACTCCCTCCGGCTCGATAACCAGCACGGTCGCCTCCTCCTCCGCCACCGGACGATGCTCCACGCCCCGGGGCACTACCACGAGGTCCCCCGGTCCCACTTCCACCACCCCGTCCCGGAACTCGATCCGGACTCGTCCGCTCACGCCGAGGAACACTTCGTCCGCCTCCGCGTGGTCATGCCAGAGGAACTCGCCCAACAGGCGCACGACCTTGAACTCGTGTCCGTTCGCGCCCGCGAGCGTCTCCGGCCGCCAGTGGTTCATCACACCCTCCAGGCGCTCGCCAAGGTTCACCTTCTCAGGCGGCACGCCTCACCCCACCGCCCCGCTGTCGCGCAACGCCGCAATCCGCCCCGCGTCATACCCCAACCCCGACAGAATCTCGTCCGTGTGTTGTCCGATCAGCGGCGCCGTCGCCCGCACCTTCCCCGGCGTATCGCTCAGCTTTGGCGCCACCCCCACCTGCTTGACCGGCCCGACCGGCGAGTCCACTTCCACCACCATGCCCCGCGCCAGGTTGTGTTCGTTCGTGACCACGTTCTCCATTTCCAGCACCGGCGCCGCGCAGATGTCGTACTGCGACATGATCGTCATCCACTCGTCCGCCGTCTTCGTCCGGAACACCGCCGCGTACTTCTCGAACATCTCCGCGTACGCCCCCGAGTCGTACTGGCGCCCCAGGTACTCGTCCAGCCCCATCACCCGCACCAGCGACTCGTAGAAGTGCGGCTCGATGCTCCCGATCGAGAACCAGCGGTCGTCGCTGCACTGGTAGGTGTTGTACCAGGGCACAGCGCCGTTCAGCAGATACTCACCCGCCCGGATCGGCGTCCCGCTCGCGAAGAACTGCGTGAACGCCATGGTCATCAGCGACATAACCCCGTCGCTCATC
>CAYPAZ010000209.1:0-4751 GCA_964408835.1 uncultured Anaerolineaceae bacterium | reverse complement strand
CGAGGCGCGCGAGGCCGGTTTCACGGAGGCGGACGGGACGCTGGGCGAGATGTTCCAAGTGATCGCCGGGTCGGAGCTGGTGCTGCTGCTGATCTCAGACGCGGCGCAAGCGCAGCTGTACCCAAAGATCTTCTCGGCGATCCGGCCGGGGGCAACCCTGGGGCTTTCGCACGGGTTCCTGCTGAAGCACCTGCGCAACGCGGGGGAGGACTTCCCGGCGGGGATCAACGTGATCGCGGTGTGCCCGAAGGGGATGGGGGCCTCGGTGCGGCGGCTGTACCTGCAGGGGCGGGAGATCAACGGCGCGGGGATCAACGCGAGCTTCGCCGTCCACCAGGATGTCGATGGGCGGGCAACGGACCTCGCGCTGGGGTGGTCGGTGGCGCTGGGGTCGCCGTACACGTTCCAGACGACGCTGGAATCGGAGGCGAACTCCGACATCTTCGGCGAGCGGGGCATCCTGCTGGGGGCGGTGCACGGGATCATTGAGAGCGTGTACCGGCAGTTCGTGGCGAAGGGGATGAGCCGCGAGGCGGCATTCCTGAACTCGGCGGAGTCCATCACGGGGCCGATCTCGCGGATCATCTCGAAGCGCGGCATCAAGGCGGTGTACGAGGAGCTCGGTCCGGACGGCAAGGCCGAGTTCGCGCGCGTGTACACGGCGGCGTACCCCGTGGCGCAGGAGCTGCTGGCCGAGATCTACGACGAGGTGACGAGCGGGAACGAGATCCGGAGCGTAGTGCTGGCGGGCAAGCGGCTCGATACGTACCCGATGGGGGAGATCGACAAGACCGAGACGTGGAAGGTGGGGGCGAACGTGCGGGCGCAGCGAAAAGAGGACGAGATCCCGCTGCACCCGTTCACGGCGGGGGTGTACATCGCGACGATGATGGCGCAGCTCGACCTGCTGGTGAACGCGGGGCACCCGCTCTCAGAGGTCGCGAACGAGTCGGTGATCGAGGCAGTGGACTCGCTGAACCCGTACATGCACGCGCGGGGCGTGGCCTACATGATCGACAATTGCTCGACGACGGCGCGGCTGGGGGCGCGGAAGTGGGCGCCGCGGTTCGATTACATGCTGACGCAGGTGGCGTACCCGGCGCTCGACGAAGGGACGGCGGCGGACCGGGGGATGATCGAGGCGTTCGAGGAGAACGTCATCCACGGCGTGCTGCAGGTGTGCGGGGAGCTGCGGCCGAGTGTGGATATCTCGGTGGTGTGAGGGCGGCAGGAGCGAGGCCTACGTCGGCATGATGACCTGGCGGGGGTGGCGCTCGCGGTGGAAGCGGGGCTCGATGCCGATCTCGCGGAGCATCCAGTAGTTCTCGATGACCATGATCTTGCCTTCGACCACGCGCACCCACTGGGCGAGGCGGGGGCGGTGGGGGTCGATGCGGAGCTCAGCGATGCCGTCTTTGGGGCCGGCGTAGGTGTGGGTGACGCGCCATGAGCCGAAGAGCGGCCGGGGAAGCGCCTGCAGCAGGCCGAGCATCTGCTCGGGGCCGGTGGCAACGCCGTAGACGGAATCGATGAGGCTGGCCTTGGGGTCGAGGAAGGTAGCGGCGGAGTCGAGGTCGCCGGCGAGCAGGGCGGCGTAGAAGCCCTCGAGCGCCGTGGCGGTGGCGCCAGCATCGCCGCCTTTGAAGGCGGTGGCGGCGGTCAGCGAGGCGTTCGCCGGCTTCTCGAGCTCGATGTCGGGGAACATGCCGAACTGGCGGCGCTCGGCGATGCCATCGGCTTCGAACTCGAACACCTCGAGGACGCGCTGCTGGAAGCTGCGCCAGTCGTAGCCCTTCGCCTGGATGGTGGCGCGGACGCAGACGGTGTCGCCGGCATCGACGTACTCGATGTCGGTGTAGTTGCAGTCGGCGTAGTCCTTGAGGAACTCGCGGTGCCAGTCGGCGATGGCGAGGCTGTCGCGGAGGATGGGGCCACGGAAGGAGTAGAAGGTGGCGTTGGGGAGGTGGCGAGCCTCGATCTCGGCGAAGCGGTCGAAGTGGATGGCAGTCAGGAAGGCGTTGACGAGTTCGACGTTGCTCATTTGGAAGCGGGCTCGGGCGGATTGTACCGCATGTCACGAATGGGGGCAGGTGCCGACTACCGGCAGCGGCACACACCCCGTACGCTTGATGCACACACTGGCGGCCCGGAGGGGTGGGAGCCTCCGCGGCGGCTGCGATACGGCTGCCCACCCCGCGGCGGCCATCCACAATGAAGGACCTGGCATCGCTATGTCGATTACTGAAGCGGCACAGTATCCGGATGTGCTCACGCAGGCCGAGGCGGAGGGGCGCGCGGCCCGCGTTTCGAACTGCAGCTACGACCTGCGCATCGACCTGCACCGCGGGGCGAGCACGTACCGCGGCGAGGTAACGATTGCCTTCGACCACAGGGGCGAAGGCGACCTGTTCCTCGACGCTCGCGGGTGGAGCATCGAGCTGCTCGAGGTCAACGGGGAGCCTCAGGAGCCGCGCAAAGAGGGCCACCGGCTGATCCTGCCCGGGGGGTCGCTCCAACCCCGGACCGTGGTGCGCATCGTGTACGAGAACGAGTACGACCATACGGGGGACGGGTTCCACCAGTTCGTCGACCCGGAGGATGGGGAGGAGTACCTCTACTCGAACTTCGAGCCGTTCGACGCGCACCGGCTGTTCCCGTGCTTCGACCAGCCGGACATCAAGGCCACGTACGCACTCACAGTGGCGGCGCCGGCGGAGTGGGAGGTGGTGGCGAACAGCGTCGAGGCTTCGCGGACGGAGCTCCCGGACGGGCGGGTGGAGCGGACATTCGAGACGACGCGACCGTTCAGCACCTACCTGTTTGCACTGATCGCGGGCGCGTACCACGCGGTCCGCGACGAGCACAACGGCGTGCCGCTCGGGCTGTTCTGCCGGAAGTCGCTGGTGCGCTTCCTGGACGAGGAGGAGCTGTTCACGGTCACGAAGCAGGGGCTGGACTTCTTCGCGGAGTTCTTCGACTACCCGTACGCGTTCGGAAAGTACGACCAGATCTTCGTGCCGGAATTCAACTCGGGGGCGATGGAGAACGTGGGGGCGGTTACGCACAACGAGTACATGATCTTCCGCGACCCTCCGACGGAGACGCAGCGCCGGGGCCGCGCGGAGACGGTGCTCCACGAAATGGCGCACATGTGGTTCGGCGACCTGGTGACAATGAAGTGGTGGAACGACCTGTGGCTGAACGAGAGCTTCGCCACGTACATGGCGTACCTCGCGATAGATAGCGCAACGCGGTTCACGGGGGCGTGGCAGGACTTCGCTTCGTCGATCAAGAACTGGGCATACCGGCAGGACCAGCTGGTGACGACGCACCCGATCGCCGGGACCGTAGCGAGCACGGATGAGACGTTCCTCAACTTTGATGGCATCACGTACGGGAAGGGCGCCTCGGTACTGAAGCAGCTGGTGGCGAACATCGGCATGGAGGGCTTCCGGGAGGGGATGCGCCGCTACTTCCGGCGGTACGAATACGGGAATGCGACGCTCGAGCAGTTCCTTCGGGCGCTCTCGGAGGGGAGCGGACACGACCTGAGGGAGTGGTCGCGGCTGTGGCTCGAGACGTCTTCGCTGAACACAATCTCGGCGGACTGGCAGGCCGACGGCGACCGGATCAGCCGAATGACGGTGCGGCAGACGGCGCCGCCGGAGTATCCGACCATCCGGCCGCACTACCTGGAAGTGGGGCTCGTGCGGCGGGAGAACGGGCGGCAGGAGATCAAGGCTCTGCCGGCACGGTTGGAGCGGGAAGAGGTAGAGGTGACGGAGGCGCGAGGGCTGCCGCGTCCGGACCTGGTATTCCCGAACTACGGCGACTACGGGTACGCAAAGGTGGCGCTGGATGGGGATTCGGTGGCGTTCCTGCGCAAGCACCTGGAGGAGATCGACGACTTGCTGTTCCGGCAGATGCTGTGGGCTTCGCTGTGGAACATGGTGCGCGACCAGCAGCTCTCGTCGATCGATTTCCTGGCGCTGGTGCGTGAGAAGCTGCCGCTCGAGCCCGACACGCAACTGGTGGAGTCGGTGCTGGCGTATGCAGGGCGGGCGGCGGGGAGCTACGTGCCGGCAGCGCGGCGGACGGAGGAGCTGCACCGGCTGTTCGAGACGGCGCGGGAGGCGGTCCAACGAGTGCCTCCTGGAGACGGCAAGATCACGTGGGCGCGGACGCTCATCGGAGTGGCGGCTACGGTCGAGGACATCGGGTACATCGGGCGCCTCGCCGATGGGGAGGAGGTGGTCGAGGGCTTAGAGATCGACCAGGACATGCGGTGGAGCATCGCGGCGCGGTTCGTGGCCTTCGGGCTGCCCGGGGGCGGCGAGCGAATCGAAGCCGAGAAGCAGCGCGACCCATCGGACCGGGGCGAGCGGGAATCCCTCCACGCGCATGCGGCCGCGCCAGACCCTGCAGTGAAAGCCGAGGTGTGGGAACGGGCGCTGGGCGATGGATACGGGTCGCTGCACCTGACCAGCGCGGCGATGAGCGGATTCAACTGGACGCACCAGCGCGACCTGCTCGATCCGTACGTGGGGCGGTTCTTCGAGTCGGTGCGGGAGGTGTTTCGGACGCGGCCGCGCGAACTGGCGATGGCGTTCTTCCGGAGCATGTTCCCGGCGTACCGGGTGGAGCGCGAGATCCTGGGGATGTCCCAGCGGGTGCTGACCGAGGCGGGGGAGGAGAACCCGCTGCTGTTCCGGATGCTGCGAGAGGCGAACGACGACCTCGAGCGGGCGATC
>CAYPAZ010000208.1:0-4795 GCA_964408835.1 uncultured Anaerolineaceae bacterium | reverse complement strand
GCCGCTTCCTCCGGCAGCAGCGCCGCCCCGGCAGTCCCGATTGCCCGGTCCTCCCTCCCGCGAGCCGCCAGCATCGCCTCCGCGATGCTCCATGCCACTGTTTCCCGCTCCCGCTCACTCACCGGCAGGAGAGCCGCCAGGCTCGCTTGTACAGCTTTCCCAAGGTCCGCCGCGGTCGGCCGCGTCTCTGTCAGCAACCGCGCCGCCCCGTCCAACGAGCGGTCATCTGGCGCCCTCCCGGCCGCGACCGCCATCCCGAATGCACCGCAGAGCCCGAGCAGCGGCGCCCCGCGCACCCGCAGGCTCCGGATTGCCTCGCAGAAAGCTTCGACGCTGTCGAGCGTGACGTAGCGCTCCTCCTGTGGGAGCAGCGTCTGGTCGAGCGCTTCAACCCGCCCACCAGAGGCGCGCAGCGGCTCGACTTCGCCCAACCTCAGGTTCCGGGTGTCGCCACCTGCACAGCCTGCTCAACGTCGTCCAGCAGACCTTCCAGGTTGTTGAGCGCTGTCGGTGGCACTTCCTTCGTGATCTCCGAGATATGCTCCTCAAGCGCGGAACCGACCCTCCCGGCGAGCGTCTTGCCACTCGAGCTCAGCTCCAGCCGCACCGCCCGCCGATCGTCCAGATCCCGCACCCGGAGCACATGCCCTGCGCGCTCGAGCCTGTCCAGCACGCCGGTCACCGTCTGCGACTGTTGGGAAAGGAAGTCCGCGACCAATCGCGGTTGAGGTCTCTCAAACCGGTTGATCGCGATGAGCGTGAACGCCTGTACGAGCGTCACGTCGAACTCGTTCGTCAACCTCCGGTCCAACTCCCGCACCAATGCGTTCGAGGTCCGGTAGAGCGAACTCACGAGCCCGAAGCCTGTCTGATCTGACGTCAGAGCGCTGGTCATCCGCAGTCACCTCCTGCGTGGTGCCGTACCCCCCGTTCGCCGGGCGGCCGTAGTCGTCACGCGACTTGGTGGCTGGACGCCTCTGTCACCCGCCCCTACTCATAAGTGAGGAGCGCCGACACGCGATAGCCGTCCAGTGAATCCCTCCCTCCAAGGGCCGCCAACTCGACAACAAAGCTCATCCCCAGCACCGAAGCGCCGAGAAGCTCCACGAGCTTCGCTGTCGCGAGGGCTGTACCCCCGGTCGCCAACAGGTCATCCACGATTAACACCCCGTCGCCCTTGCGCAGCGCGTCTGCGTGGATGTCGAGCTGGCTCTGGCCGTACTCCAACGAGTACTCGACAGACATCCGTTCCGCTGGCAGCTTCCCCGGCTTCCGCACCGGCACGAATGGCAACCGTAGCCGGTCCGCAAGGGGCATCCCGAAGATGAAACCCCGCGACTCGATCCCCACGATCGCCGTCGGCGCCAGGAGTCGCGCGTCGCGCTCCATCTCGTCGAGGACCCACCGGACGGCCTCCGGCGAGGCTAGCAGCGGCGTAATGTCCCGGAACAGGATACCCGTTTCCGGGAAGTCCGGCACATCCCTTACGAACGTCCGTATGTCCATCGCGCGATTCTATCCCTGGCCGCCAGCCACCGCCTCGCCCCCCTTAGCCGCCGCCCGGCTCCAGCCCCAGGTCCCGCAGGAACGCCTCCGCGTTTGGCTCCCGCCCAAGGAAATCCCGCACCAGCTCGTCCCCGTCCACCGACCCCCCACGTGCCAGCACTGCCGCCCGGTAGGCCGCGCCGGTCGCGCGGTCGAATGGGCCCGCCGCCTCGAACCGCGTCCACATGTCGTCCCCAAATACCCGCGACCACAGGTATCCGTAGTAACCGGCGTCGTACCCACCCATCAGGTGCCCGAACCCCGCCTGGAACGTCGTGCCCGGCTCGTACGGGAACCCGGTGATCGGGTACAGATCCGCGAGCGTCGCCGTCGAGTCCCCGCTGAAGCCCTCCGTGTGATACGCCAGGTCCAGCCGCGAAAAGAAGAGCTGCCGCAGCGTTGCGATCCCCGACGACACGTTCTTCGCCCGCACCATCGCGGCCAGCAGGTCAGCTGGCAGTGGCTCGCCCGTCTCGTAGTGCTTCGCGAAGCGCTGGATAGATTCCGGCACCCAGCACCAGTGCTCGAGCATCTGGCTCGGGGCCTCCACGAAGTCGCGCTCCGTCGCCGTCCCCGCGAACTCCAGGAACTCGGCCTGCGTCAGGGTCTGATGCAGGATGTGCCCGAACTCGTGGAAGAACGTCACCACCTCGCTGTGTCGCAGCAGCGATTGGCTCCCTTCGGTTGGCTTCGTGAAGTTCGCGACGATCGCGCTCGCTGGCTTCTGATACGCCCCGCCTGGGAGCCGCCGCCCACGCCGCAGTGTGAATGCCGCCGCGTGGCCGTACTTGTTGGTCCGCGGGTGCAGGTCCATGTAGAACCGCGCGATCGCCTCGTCCCCGCCCTCGTTATAGATGTCGAACGCCTGCACGTCCGGATGCCACCGCGGGGCGCCATCCGCCGGCTCGAACCGCAACCCGAAGAGCCCCTGCGTCACCTCGAACAGCCCCTCAACGCACGCCTCCAACGGGAAGTACTTCGCCACCTCGAACTCGTCGATCGCGTACTCCGTCCGGAGGAGCCGCTGCGTATAGAACCGCCAGTCCCAGTTGTCGACCGCTTCCCCTCCGTCGTGCGACCTCCTCGCTTCCCGCAGCAGCGCCATGTCCGCCTCGGCCTTCACCCGCACCTTCTCCTCCAGGTCCAGAAGGAACTCCATCACCCGCCCCGGCGCCTTCGCCATCCGCTCCTCCATCACGTACTCCGCCCACGACCCATACCCCAGCCGGGTCGCAATCTCCCTTCGCACTCGGATTGCTTCCTCCAACCGTGCGACGTTCTCTGGCCCGCCCTTCACCATGTCCTTCAGGTATAGCTCGCGCCTCAAATCGCCCCTCTCCGCGTTCGACATGAACGGATGCAGCTCCGGATAGTCGAGCGAAACCCGGTACCTGGTCGTTCCACCACTCTCGACCCGCTTCAGTGACCCGATGAACGCCTCCGGCAGCCCCGTCAGCTCTTCCCGGGCCACCTCGATCCCGTCCTCCCAGGTATCGATCACCTTCTGGAACTCCGTCGTCAGCTCCACCAACCGGTTAAGGAGCCCCTGCACTTGCTCCCGCTCCTCCCTCGGCAACCCGAACCCGATCCGTCGGTAATCCCGCAGCGACCGCTCCAGCAGCCGCCTGGTCTGCCCCTCTAACCCCCTCGCCTCGTCCGTCTCCGCGAACGCCCGCACGGCCTCGTAGAGGTCCTCCCGGAACGCCAGTGCTATCCCGAACTGCTCCAGCTTCTGCTCCCAGCCGCGGGCCGTCTCACGCAACCCCTCATCCTCAGCTACATAGGCCATGAATCCGTACTGCCCGCTCGCCTGCCCCACGAGGTCCGCCGCTGACTCCAGCGCGACCATCGTGTTCTCGAACGTTCGCTCCGCGTCCGGCACCGCCACAATCGCATCCACGGCCTCCGAGCATCGTGCCATAGCCTCCTCGCACACCCGCTCCACATCCTCCGCGCCGAAGCTCCCGAACCTCGCCAACCCGAACTCTGCCGTCATGGCTGTGCATCATAGCTGTCGACCCGTGGTATCGCCCGCTAGAATTCTGCGGCGCGCCCGGGAGGGTTCATGGATGTCGTAAAGGTCTCCGGTCTCGATGTGGCGTACGAGCGGGAAGGTCAGGGCCGCCCGCTCGTTCTCCTCCACGGCATCCTCGCCGATAGCCGCGAATTTGCCGCTCAGCGCTCCGGGCTCCGCTCCGGTTTCGATGTCATCACCCCCGACCTTCCGGGCTGCGGTCGCTCCGGCGACCCTCCCGAGTCCTGGCGCATGGAGGAATACAGCCACGCGCTCGCCGGCTTCCTCGACGCCATCGGCGTCTCCTCGGCCGTGGTCGGTGGGCTCTCGTGGGGTGGAATCCTCTCCCAGGAGTTCTACCGCCACTACCCGCGGCGGGTCGATGGGCTCGTGCTGATCGATACCTACGCCGGCTGGGGCGGGACCTTGCCGCCCGAAGAGGTCCGCGCCCGCCGCGACGAGTATCTCCTCCAGTCCGAGCGCCCCGGGTCTGAGTTCATCCCCGGCTGGATGCCCGGGCTCCTCTCACCATCGACTCCACCCGAAGTCGTCCGCGAACTCGAAGCGACGATGATGGAGTTCCACCCGTCCGGCTACCGCACCATGATCCACTCTGTCGCCGAGGCAAATACCCTCGACCTCCTCCCATCCATCACCGTCCCTACCATCCTCATTTGGGGCGAACTCGATGTGCGCTCGCCCGTTGAAGGCGCTCGTGCCATGCAGGTGCTGATCCCCGGCTCGCGACTCGTCGTTGTCCCCGGCGTCGGCCACTGCGTGAATCTGGAAGCGCCGGACGCGCTCAACGCCGCGATCCGCGACTTCTTCCGGGGCTAGTTCGAGCGGTTCCGCGCCAGGTGCGCCACTAGCTCCGCTGTCACCTCCACCGGCTTCTCCTGCATCAGCCAGTGCCCGGCGTCCATCTCAACGAACCGGTAGGGCCCCTTCATGTACGCCGCCGCGTCCTCGGTCGATTTCCGCCCTATCGCCATGTCCTGGTTCCCCCAGATGCACAGCGTCGGCACGCTCACGTCCCCGAACGTCACGTCGGGGTCGGTTGGGCTTATCCCATTCGAGCCCCGGTACCAGTTCAGCGCTCCCGTTAGCGCGCCCGGCTCCCGGAAGACCGCGAGGTACTCCGCCTTCTCTTCCTCGCTGCTCGCCGTCCAGATCCCCTTGAGCGCCTCGCAGTCGTTGGCGCTAAGCGCTGCTTCAGCCACGCCCTGCTCCTGGAAG
>CAYPAZ010000207.1:0-4826 GCA_964408835.1 uncultured Anaerolineaceae bacterium | reverse complement strand
GAAGGCGGCAGGCACGAGCGGCGCCCCGCTCGCCAGCGCGAGGCGGGCCGGTCCGGCCGGAACCTCCACCTCGCGGCCGAAGAACGGCACTCTGACGCCGGTGCCCGGGGCCAGGGGCCGGTCAATGAGAAGCGCCAGCACCCGGCCCCGGCGGAGCGACCGCAGGAGCGATGGTCCCATGCGCTCCAGTGGCAGAATCTCGATGCCCACGCGTTCACGCGCGCCGACGACAGCCCGTTCGAGCCGCGGGTCGGCGAACCCTTCCGCTACGACGGTGACGGGGAAGCCGCGGGACGCGGTCGCGGCGGCGGCGAGGTCCCAGTTGCCGAAGTGCATGCAGACGATGATGACCCCGTTGCCCCCAGCGAGGGCTCGTCGCAGCCCCTCGTAGCTCTGCTCCCCCTCTACCTTTTCGTCGATCGAAGTGGCCGTCTCTTGCTGGAAGCGCGCGAAGTCCACGAGATACTTGCAGTAGTTCGCGAGGGAACGCCGGCCAACCTGCCCAGCGTTACCTTCGTAACCGAGCACTCGGCGATAATTCCGCAGCAGGTTCCTGCGGCCGCGAGGCCACAGCCAGTACCCCGCGTACCCCGCGATGACTGCGAAGGCATAGCTCGCGCGAAGCGGCAGCAACGAAGCGAGGAAGGAAACGCCCTGCCACGCCCGGTACTGGATCATCGGCGGCCGGGCGGGCTCAGAGGGCGCACTGGGCAGCCAGGCTGCCGATCGCGGTAGTCCGCCGACCCTGGGTCATCACGTCTACGAAGCAGTTGGTGGTGTACCCCACCGAGATGCCGGTTTCCGGGTCCCCCCACGCTATCTGCCCACCGGCGCCGGCATGGCCGAAAGCCCGCGGCGAGGCGCTGTGGCCGAACCCGCGCAGGTGCTTGTTACCGTCGTCGCCCGCGACGGTGACGGAGAGCGCGCGGTTCACGGGATGGCCCAGGAGGGGCTCGGTGTGGGACGCCTTCGTGCGCACCTTCGTCGCGAATTCGATCGTCTCCGGCTTGAGAACGCGCGTCCCGGAGGCGGTCACCCCGCCGTTGATGAGCGGCTGGTAGAAGAGCGCCAGGTCCTGCGCCCGGCCCACACCACCTCCGCCGGGGAGGCCGGAGGTGCGGAACACCCTGTTGTTGCTGTTCAGCAGCGCTTCGGGAGTGACTTCGGTCCAGCCGCCGGGCGGTGGCTCGGGGGGTGACATGTATTTCACATCAGCCACGCGGCCCAACTCCGAGTCGGGCATCCCGACGTAGAGGTTCGGCAACCCCATGGGGTCCAGGATCCGTTCGCGGATGAAGGCGCGGAACTCCTGGCCGGTCCGCCGCGCCAGGATCTCTACGAGCACCCAGTGTGCTGAGGTCGCGTGGTATTCGAAGCGAGTCCCGGGCTCCCAATCGAGGGTCCAGCGGGAGAACGCGGCCAGCCGCGCGTCGCGGTCCTCCCAGTCGCGCGGGTGCAGCACCTGCCGCGGGAACCCGGAGATGTGGAGGAGCACCTGCTCTACCGTGATGTTCTGTTTGCCGTTCGTCCCGAATTCGGGAACGATGCCGGCCACCCGCTCGTCGAGCCTGAGCAGCCCATCCTCGAACAGCGTCCAGACAGCGGCTGCCACAATGCCCTTCGTGCACGAGAACACGGTGAACAGCGTGTCGTCCGTGACCTCCTTCTCGTCTCCGCCCTGGATCGCGCGACCGAACGAACGGGAGCCAGCCAGGATCCCGTTCCTCGCAACCGCCACGGAGCAGGCATCCAGCACTCCGTCGTCCACATCCCGTTTGGCTCGCGCGAACACCGCTTCAAGCTTTTCGGGGTCCACCCCGGCTTCCTCGGGCTTGCTGGCAGGCATGGTGGGTGAGCTCATGCGGGTCCCTCCTGAGCGACTGGCGGTGATGGCCAGAGCATACCGGCGGCGCGAGGGAGTTGTCCCGATCCACTCGTAGACTTGACATACGAGGGAGTTGCACCGAAAAAGGAGGGAACTTCCCCCACCACGAGCACCCCCCGGAGAGACGCTTGAGCAAGTCATCGCGGCCGTCCGGCAACCTGTGGCTTGCCGAGGAACTGTGGAAACTCGATGCGATCGAGTTCGGAGACTTCACGCTGGGACGTACCGCCGTGCATTCTCCCATCTACGTCAACCTCCGCCGGCTGATCAGCAACCCACGCGCGCTGCAACGCTGTGCGCGGATCATCCGCGAAGAGCTCGAAGCGCTCATGTCGATGCGGAACCCGGGCGTACAGCCGTTCACGCTCGTCGCGGGAGTTCCGTTCGGTGGGCTGCACGTCGCCACTGCGTTTTCGCTCGCGGTGAAGGCGCCGATGATCTACATCCACCCCCCGGGCACGGACAAGGCGAGCGTTATCGAGGGCATCTACGTCCGCGGCCAGAGCTGCCTCATCATCGATGACCTGATCACCGGCGGCGGCAGCATCCTGCAGACCGCCGCCACCCTGAGCGAGGCCGGGCTGGTCGTGCGCGACGCCGTCACGCTCATCGACAGGCAGGAGGGCGGGAAGCAGCGCCTCAAGGCCGCGGGGATCAACCTGATCAGCATCTTGACGCTCGAGCAGATCGCGACCTACCTCATGTCCCAGGGGCACATCGAGGAGGACACCTACCGCACCACCATGGCCTACATCGAGTCGCGCCCGGCTGGCTGAACTGGCGCCCGTCACTTCGGCGCGGGTCCACGCCATATACGAAGTGAGACCGCGTTTGAGCGAACCTGGAGACCCTGGGCAGGCGGCGGTGGAACCGGCGCAGCAGGCGGCGGCCGGACTCGCCCGCCTGGCGGTCGCACGCGATGCTGGCGCCTGGTCCGTTATCTTCGATTCGCACTACCGGTCCATCTACAGCTTCGTGAGGGCCCGGCTGCCCGGTTCGGCCGAAGCCGAGGACCTCGCAAGCCAGGTGTTCGAAGTGGCGTATGCCAGTGCCCACCGGTTCGACTACAGGGGCGCGCCGATCGAGGCGTGGCTGATCGGGATCGCGCGGAACGTGGTGCGTGACCACCGCAAGAAACTCGCCCGCCGCGGTGCCACGGAAGAGCTCACGGAGCTCGCAGCACCCACCGAGGATGACGCGAGTGAAGCGATCGCCCGGAAGGAAGAGGTGCTCGCCGCCATGTCAGACCTGACGGAGGACCAACAGACCGTCCTCGGTCTGCGGTTCCTGCTGGACTGGTCGGTGCTGGATACGGCTGCCGCGGTTGGCCGTTCCGAGGACGCGGTGAAGACCCTCCAGCGTCGCGCGCTGGCCGCGATGCGCCGGGCCATGGAACGCCAGGGGACGGGGCGATGAGGGGCAAGCGAATTGACCGGCTGCTGGCGGACACGCTTGCGAATGGCCGCATCCCGGAGGACGCCACAATCGAAGAGCGGAACGAGGTGCTCCGCCTGATCGAGGCGTCACGGCTGCTGGAGTCCAGTCGGGCGGGCCTCAACCTGGAGGCCCAGCGATCGCTTCCCAACGCGAGGGCGAGGTTTGAGCGGTACGTGGTCGCCGGTGCATCCGGCGGCCCGGTCCGTGCGCCGGCTGGCATCCCGACCTGGCGCCGGCGCGGCTTTGCCCTGGCTGGCTCGGCTGCAGCGGCGGTTGCGATCGTCATCGGTGCGATCCTCGTGGGTATTGCGGTCAGCGGGTCCGGGGTCGAGACGGCTTCCGCGATGGAGATCGGGGACTTCGTGCACCTCGAAGGCACGCTCGTTGACGGCCCCGCGAGCGATGGCCGCACGGTGCAAATCGACACAGTGGCTGGACGGGTCACCATCGAAGTGGAGCGTGACGCCAGCGTAGCTGATGGCGACCTGCTCCTGCCCGTCCAGTCCTTGAGCCGAGGCGACTCGCTCGTCGTGGCGGGCACGGTCACCGGCGTCCGCCGCCTGGAGGCGTCGAGCCTGTCACGGGTTGGCCAGGGCGCTACTCCGGTCCCCGAACGAGCCATCCGCCGGCTCGTTGACTACCGCGAGGGACTGGAGGGCTCCGTAGTCTCGTTCGCGCTGGCGCCCGAGGGCGATCTCGTCCGGGTGGTGCTCGAGACTTCCAACGGCGACCGGATACTCGTCACCGTGCCAGCGGCCGCGGCGCGGACGCTGCTGGAGGACGGTATCGGCTCAAGGGTGCGAGTCGCACGGGGCGAGCCCGGTCGCCCGGGTGTTCTCGCGCTTGAACGGCTCTCGGGCCCGCAACGCCCTCCCCCGGGCCAACGCGTCCCGGGAGTGGTCACCGCGCTGGACGCGACTGGCCTGACGCTGGAGACGCGAGGGGGGGAGCTCACGGTTGTCCTGACGGATTCAACCCGCCTGGTGCTCCCGGACGACCTCCGGGGGACAGGCGATCGGCAGGACATCATCGGGCGCCGGGCCATGGTCGCTGGCCACTTCCAGCGCGATGGCCAGCTCGTGGCAGACGTGGTCGTCGTGGGCGAGAGACACGTCCCTGGGGAGCCGCTGGACTCGCCGCCGCCGACTCGTCCCGTGGGTCGTTAACTGAAGGAGGGGCCGAGCGGCCCCTCCTTGAAATGGTTCCTGTTGGCACCGTCCTCAGGCATTGCGGCCGGGAATGGAGACGTCCTCCGCCGGCGGCGCCGGATTCACGATGCCCTGCATTAGCTGCGTCGGCACGTGGGTCCGGAGTTCATCGAGCGTCCACTTGCCAGGCTTGAATATGCTCCGGAACGGGGGGTACATGTCCTGTAGCAGCCCGACGGAACCGCCCGCAACCTGGAAGATCCGTCCGTTGATGTTCCACGCTTCGTCCAGCAGCAGAAAGACCGTCATGGGCGCGACCATGTCGGGGCCCCGCATGGCGGCTGCCTGGGCGGCCG
>CAYPAZ010000206.1:2669-4852 GCA_964408835.1 uncultured Anaerolineaceae bacterium | reverse complement strand
GTCATCTCGGTGACCGGGTGCTCAACCTGCAACCGCGTGTTCATCTCCAGGAAGTAGTACTGGCCCTCGGGGGTGAGCAGGAACTCCACCGTACCGATGTTGTGGTAATCGGCGGCTCTCGCAGCTCGTTCGGAAGCCCGGCTGAGGCTCCTGCGTAGCTCAGGCGTCACAGCCACGCTGGGGCACTCCTCGATGAGCTTCTGGTGCCGGCGCTGGATGGAACACTCGCGCTCGCCGAGCGGGACAACGTTCCCGAACCGGTCAGCGATGATCTGGACTTCGATATGCCGCACGCCGGTCAGCTGCTTCTCCACGTAGATGCGCGGACTCTTGAACCAGGTCTCGGCTTCGTGCATCGCCCTGCGTGCCGCCGACTCCATCTGACTATCGTCCTGGACGATCCGGATGCCGCGACCGCCACCGCCCCCCGCCGCCTTCACCATCACCGGATATCCAACCCGGGCCGCCACTTCTTTCGCCTGATCGATCGATTCGATGTTCGAGCTCCCGGGCACTACCGGGACACCCGCGGCCTCCGCCAGCTCCCGCGCCGCGATCTTGTCGCCGAGCTGCCGAATCGAAGTGGGAGAGGGCCCGATGAACGTGATCCCGGCGTGGTAGCACGCCTCCGCGAAGTCGGCATTCTCCGCGAGGAATCCATAGCCGGGGTGAATCGCATCCGCGCCACACTCAACCGCTACCTGGATGACTCTGTCGCCGTTCAGGTAGCTTTCCCGCGCATCGGCGCCTCCGATGTAGTACGCCTCATCGGCGTACCGGACATGCTGGGACACGCGATCGACTTCGGAGAACACCGCAACCGACGGGATATCGAGGTCCCTGCACGCCCGGACTACCCGCAGCGCGATCTCTCCGCGATTGGCGACAAGGATCTTCTTGAACACGATGCTTCTCTAGCCTCAATCGATGGCTCGCAGCATACGGCCACCGGGCGCCAGCCTCCAGAAGCCAGGCGGAAGACAGCCAGGTCAGGACGCGGTTGAGGGGAGGGGCAGCTGGTGCTCGGTCCCGCTTCACCTCCCTCGCACGTCCGGCGGCGGTCAGGGCTCGAGCGCCTTCGTATCCCGCTCCCTGGTCAGGCGGCTGACGATGTCATCGAGCGGCATTGCCCCAAGGTCCCCGCCACCACGCGCCCTCACGGCAGCAGCTTGAGCCTCGGCCTCGCGGTCACCGACCACGAGTACGTACGGGATCTTCCGCAGCTGGGCATCCCGGATCTTCGAGTTCATGCGCTCGTTCCGCGAGTCCACCTCAACCCGCAGTCGGGCTCTCCGCAGCTCGCCGGCGACCGACTCCGCGTACTCCACGTGCCTGTCCGCGATCGGCACGACGACGGCCTGCGTTGGGGCTAACCACAGCGGGAAGTTGCCCTCGTACTCCTCTATCAGGAGCGCAACCATCCGCTCCAGCGTCGAGACGACGCCACGGTGGACGATGATCGGCCGGTGCCGCTCCCCGTCTTCGCCGATGTACTCCAGCTCGAACTGCTCCGGGAGGTGGAAGTCCACCTGTACGGTCACCAGCGTCTCGTCCTTGCCCGCGGCCGTATCGAACTGCACATCGATCTTCGGGCCATAGAACGCGGCCTCGTCGTTCGCCTCGAAGAACTCAAGGCCCACTTTCTGTAGCACCCGCCGGAGAAGCGCCTCCCCTGCCTCCCACATCGGCGGGTTGTCGACGTACTTCTCCTTGTTCTCAGGGTCACCCAGGGAAAGCCGGTAGCGGTAGTTCCGCAGCCCGAGGGTGCTGTAGACCTCCTCCATCAGGTGCAGCACTCCCTCCACTTCCTCCTCAACCTGGGGGACGTCCGTGCAGAAGATGTGCGCGTCGTTGAGCGCCATGATGCGTACCCGGCTCATGCCGGTCAGCTGGCCCGACTTCTCCCAGCGATGCATGTTCCCGAACTCCGCGATGCGCAACGGTAGCTCCCGGTACGAGTGCTGCTCCGACGTGTAGACGACGATGTGGTGCGGGCAGTTCATCGGCCGGAGCACGTAGGTCTCGTTGTCACGCTCCATCGGCGCGTACATGCCTTCCTGGTAGTGTGCCCAGTGCCCTGAGCGCACATACAGCTCCTTCTTCCCGACGACAGGTGTGATGACATGCTGGTACCCGCGCTCAATCTCAAGATCCTCGATCCAGCGCTGCAGTTCCCGCCGGAT
>CAYPAZ010000206.1:0-2569 GCA_964408835.1 uncultured Anaerolineaceae bacterium | reverse complement strand
TCGGATAGCAGGTCGAGCTTGTACGGCTGGTCCTTCCACGCGGCTTCCGCCTCAGCCTTGCTGAGCGCCGCCATTTGGAACGGGAGTTTCGCGGCGACCGACTTCCGCATTCGCTCCTCCAACCATGCGAGGTCCTCCTCGCGGAGCGGCCTGGGAAGGTCGAAGTCGTAGTAGAACCCCGAGTCGATCGGTGGCCCGATCCCCAGTTTTGCCTCAGGGATGAGGTCGACCATCGCCTCGGCGAGGACGTGGGCGGCGGAATGGCGCATCCGCGCGAGTCGCTCCTCCTTGGGCAGCGACTTCAGATCAATCGGCTCTTCAACAATCGGGGACGGCATCGTGAGTCTCCTTCCTTTGCTCAGACGTGAGGGGGTTCGGCGGCCGCCAGCCGCGCGCTGGTCGCGGTCTCGGCCCGCCGCGCGCAGGTCGTCGAGTCAAGGAAAGGAACCATCGATGGGACCTCCGGAGATCAGAAACGCGTCTCCGTCCGCCGGGACGAGAGACGCGTGCTCGTGGTTCCACCCTGCTTCTCCTTGCCAGCGCCGGTCGGCGCGGAAGGACTCAGTGCGGCCGCTAACGGGGCCAATCGTGCGCGCCTATCCGGGTTGCCGGCTTCGGGCGCAGGCTCGCGGGTGGTTTTCGCCCTGCCGCGTCTCCCTTTCAGCCACGGGGGGACTCTCTGAGGTCATGGGCTACTCGTCCCGGTCATCGCCGCATATCGAGTTGTCGCAGCAATAGTAGCACCACCGCGGCCTCGGTAGCATGTTCACATGCTCTTCCCGAGGAGGTTCTGGTCCGGCATCGCCGATGGTTCCGTCACCATTGCCTTCCGGCGCTGGAAGCGCCTCCAGGTAACGCCCGGCAAACCGAACCGCACACCCGGCGGGATCGTCATTATCGACTCCGTCGAGGTTGTCACTCCCGCGGAGATCAATGAACACGATGCCCGCTCCGCCGGCTTTGCGACGCCCGACGAGGTCCGCGCCTCCCTTGCGCCCGACGAATCGCTGCCCATCTACCGGATAGCTTTCCATCTCGCGCCGGGGCCGGATCCTCGCGCAACACTGGCAGACGCTGCCACACTTACGGCCGAGGACGTCGCGGGAATCAACAGGCGGCTGGAGCGGCTCGACCGGGTCAGCTCCACAGGACCGTGGACCAGGGCCACCCTGGCGCTCATCGCCGCAAACCCCGCCGTCCGGGCCGGGGACCTGGCGCCCGCGCTCGGGATGGACCTCCAACCGTTTAAGCTCAACGTCCGAAAGCTCAAGAACCTCGGTCTCACCATCAGTCTCGGCACCGGCTACCGCCTCTCGCCGCGCGGCGCCACCTACATGGCTTCCCGGCCTGGCTCGGAGTGAGCAAGCCGAGGGGGGAATCGGCCAGCCTGGGCCGGGTGGGGAAGTGGGGGCTGGTGGGCGATACTGGAGTCGAACCAGTGACCTCTGCGATGTCAACGCAGCGCTCTAACCATCTGAGCTAACCGCCCACGAATCGGGGAGTCCATGCTATCGCAGGGCCCCCCACACCGTCACCTCGGCCAAGGCGGCGGCGTGGAAGGGCCGCGAGCATTCTGGACCATCCCCGCCTGGCCTGATCCTTACAAATGGTTGCATTTCAGCCGCGGACCGGTATTCTTCCGCGCGATGGACGTGAAGGATCCCGTCGTTCCGCGAATGATCACGCCTTTGGATTCGCGGTTTGCATCCGGCCGTTCCCCCCTCCACACTTGGGGAGAGCGGGGAGTAGCGTGTTACACTCCCGCGGATACAGGCGGGCCGCTAGCTCAACTGGCAGAGCAGCTGACTCTTAATCAGCCGGTTGAAGGTTCGAGTCCTTCGCGGCTCACCAATGCCACCGTTCCGTACGCAGGGGCCATCTCCACGGCCCCTGCGCCGCTAAGTGGGGAAGTGTCGGAACTGGCAGACGAGCATGACTTAGGATCATGTGCCGAAAGGCGTAGGAGTTCGAGTCTCCTCTTCCCCACCACTCGAACCGGTCATCAGAAACACATCCTGGGGAGCCGCACCGCCCAGGCGGTGCGATAGGAAGGAGGAGGGATGTCACTTCTCGAGGTCAAAGACCTTCGAACCTACTTCTATACGCAGGAGGGTGTCGTCAAGGCCGTCGACGGTACGTCCTACGTTGTCGAAGCAGGCGAGACCCTTGGCCTTGTGGGCGAATCTGGTTGCGGGAAGAGCGTCTCGGCGCTTTCCATCCTTCGCCTGATCCCACAGCCCCCGGGAAAAATCGTCTCCGGCGAAATCATGTTTAATGGCCGGGACATCCTCAAGCTCGACGAAGACGAACTCCGGAAGATCCGCGGCAACGAGATCGCCATGGTCTTCCAGGAGCCGATGACGTCGCTGAATCCTGTGCTCACCATCGGCCGGCAACTGACCGAAGCACTGGAGCTCCACATGGACCTCCACGGCAAAGCAGCTCGCGACCGTGCCGCCGAGCTCCTCGAAATGGTCGGCATTCCGGAGGCGCGCGGCCGGCTCGATGACTACCCCCACCAGTTCTCGGGCGGCATGCGCCAGCGCGTGATGATCGCGATGGCGATGAG
>CAYPAZ010000205.1:0-4871 GCA_964408835.1 uncultured Anaerolineaceae bacterium | reverse complement strand
CGAGACCGGGGTCGAGGGGGCCGACGGAGAAGGTGACTGAGCGGGCGACGCCGTTTGCGTGGCAGTTGGCGCGAGCAACATCGACGGCGATGGGGTCGATATCGAGGGCGTGGACGCGCGTGGCGCCGAGAAGGATGGCGGCAATGGCAAGGATGCCAGAGCCGGTGCCGACATCGAGGACGGCTTCGCCGCCACGGACGTGCGCGTCGAGAGCGAGGAGGCACAGGCGGGTGGTCTCGTGGTGGCCCGTGCCGAACGCCTGGCCAGGGTCGAGGCGGATGGCGACCTGCCCAGGGCGGGGCTCATGTTCGAGCCAGGAGGGGACGATGACGACGCGGCCACCGGTATCGACGACGCCAAAGAACTCGCGCCAGGAAACGGCCCAATCCTCTTCGAACACGGGGCGGGCGGTGAGCTCAACTGCAGGGAACGCTTGCATGGCGCGGCGAAGATCCTCCGTGAGCACGGCACCAAGTTCGCTCGAAGGCAGGTACACGCGGACCAGGACCGGTTCGCCGGCGCGGACGCTGTAGCCCTGCTCGGGCCCGAGGATGTTCACGGGCTCGTGGATGGTGACGCCGCCGGGAGCGATGGCACGCATGGCATCGGCGACCTGTTCTACGGTGTCGGGCGGGGTGGTAGCGGTGATTTCGAACCAGAGCGCCAGTGTGTTTCCCCCGTCGTCGTGTGCGGGCTAGCCCGCCATGGCGTCGCGGATTCTTTCGAAGAACCCGCTCTTCTTCCTCGGGAGGGTCGGGGTACCCATGGTCTGCGCCAGCTGTTCAAGAAGCGCCCGCTGGTCGTCGGTGAGGGATTCCGGGGTGACGACGGTGGCGAAGACGACCTGGTCGCCGCGGCCGTGCTGGCGAAGGTGAGGAATACCCTTGCCGCGGAGGACGAAGGCGCGTCCGGTCTGCGTCCCGGCAGGCACCTCAAGCTCGACTTCGCCATCGAGGGTGGGGACGGTAACGGTGGTGCCGAGGGCAGCCTGGGCGAGGTTCACGGGGAGTTCGTAGTAGACGTCGTCGCCATCGCGCTCGAAGAACTCGTGAGCCTGGACCTGGAGGACGACGTAGAGGTTGCCCTCGTCGCCGCCGCGGGGGCCGGCTTCCCCTTCGCCGGTGAGGCGAATCTGGGCGCCTTCGCTGACGCCGGCGGGGATCTTGACGCTTATCTTGCGGTTCTTGCGCTGACGGCCCTGGCCGCGGCAGTCGGTGCAGGGGTCGGCGATGGTCTTACCTTCACCGTGGCAGCGAGGGCAGGTTGCGACATTCACGAACTGGCCGAAGACGCTCTGTTGGACGCGGCGGATTTCGCCGAGGCCGTTGCACTCGGAGCAGCTGGAGAGCTCGGTGCCGGGTTCGGCGCCCTTGCCGCGGCAGCGGTCACAGCGCTCGAGACGCTGGAAGTCGATCTCCTTCTCGACGCCAAAGGCTGCTTCTTCGAAGGTGATGCCGAGGTTGTAGCGAAGGTCTGCGCCTCGCGCCGGGCCTCGCCGACGCCGGCCGCCCTGGGAGCCGCCGAAGAACGCATCGAAGATGTCGCCGAAACCGGAGAAGTGGGAGAAGCCGTCGAAGCCCTGGGGGCCGCCTGCGGCGTTATCGACCCCGGCGTGGCCGAACCGGTCGTACATGGCGCGCTTCTGAGGGTCGGAGAGGACTTCGTAGGCCCGGTTGACTTCCTTAAACGTCTCGGCGGCGGCGGGGTCGGGGTTCTTGTCGGGGTGGTACTGCATCGCGAGCTTGCGGTACGCCTTCTTGATGGCGTCCGCATTGGCTGCGCGTTCGATTCCGAGGAGCTCGTAGTAGTCCTTCTGGGTGGTGGGCATAGCTAGTACGAGTGTAGCAGGGGGAGGGCAGAGGGCCGAGTGGGGTGAACCGCCCGGGCGCCGGGGGCGCCCGGGAATCGACCGTTTGTTTCGTTGGTTGGGGTCAGGCCCGGAGCGCGGCGCGCAGTTGTTCAAGGTGGGTCTGCGCGGTGGTGGTGTGGGATTGGAAGAGGGTGGAGACGGGGCTGGGTTGTCCGGCGATGGTGACTTCGCGGGACCAGTGGGGTGGATCGAGGCGCTCGAGGAGTTCGGCGTTGGCCCAGCGGGCCTGCTGGAACAGGGAGAGCGCAGCTTCGGGGTCGCGCCAGAGGTAGTGGAGCTTGCGGAGGAACGCGGCTTCGTCGATGGGAGGCAGCGCGGCGTCCTCCGCTGTCAGTGCGAGGCGGAGGGCGGTGGCGAACCACTGTTCGGAGTCTGCGAACAGGAGGATGTAGTCGCGGATGGACCAATCGGAGCCGATGGGGCGGCGATTGAGGGTGCCAGGGTCGATGCCTGAGATGGCGTTGCGGACTTCGCCGGGCTGGCGGACGAACTGGTCGAACGTCTCGGCGAGGTGCGGGGGAATGGCCACGCCGGCCATCCTACCGGCTCAGGACTCCTCGGCGGCGAGGCGGGGGTCGGAGACCGAGAGGCGGTCGAGGGTGGTGCGGCGGAGGTGGGTGAGGACTTCTTCGCGCCATGGGCCCGAGTCGGCCTCGCCGGAGCGGATGCGGCGGGACAGGTCTTCGTTGCGTTCGAGAGTGGCGGCGCGCCAGTGGGAGAGGAGTGCGGGGCGGGGGACTTCGCCGAGGAGGCCATCGAGGCCGGCCCATTCGTTGGCGAGGTGCTGTTCTTCGCTCGAGAGTTCGCGGCGGACCATATCGACGACGTTCGCGGCGACGCGAGCATGGAAGCTGAGGCGGCCCTGGGTGTTCGGCATCACGTCGTCCCGAAGGTAGCCAGCGACGGCTTCGAGGAGTTCATCGACGGTGGGGTGGTCCTGCATCAGTGGCCTCCCTGGAGGAGATTGAGGATTTCGATCTCGGTTTCGGCGGCGCGTCGGCCGATGGCGGCCATTTCGACGTTGCGGTAGCGGCCGGTGTAGTACAGATCGCACTGGGTGAGCGTGATGACTCCCCAGCGAAGGGTGGCGTAGACCTCCCACCAGCGAAGGGCTTCGCGGTCGACCGAGCGGCCGGACTCGTCTTCGTATGCCTGGATAAAGGTCTCGCGGTCGCCGACGCCGGCGACGGGTTTGCGGCCGCCAAAGCGCCAGGAGCGCATCATGACCCAGCTCAGGTCTTCCATGGGGTCGCCGATGTGGGCCGCCTCCCAGTCGATGATGGCGCGGAGGCCCTCTTCGCCGAAGATGACGTTCCCGAGGCGGAAGTCGGCATGGACGAAGACGGGCTCGTTGGAGGGCGGGAGGTTCTGGCCGAGCCAGCGGAAGGCAACTTCGAACACGGGGTGGGGGTCTTTGGTGACTCCGCGGAACGTGGCTTCGATCTGGTCGAGTGCGAGCCCGGCGAGGCGGCCGGGCTCGGCGGGGCGGGGGATGCGTTCGTTGAGCGCCGGGTAACTCGTGATGTCGATAGAGTGGATCCGGGCGATGCTGCGGCCGAGCTGTTCGGCGAGGACTTCGCGGGCGTGAGCGTACTGTTCGCCGCGGATGAGGCGGGAGCCGATGACTTCACCATCGACGCGCTTCATGGTCATGAAGGTCACGCCGAAAGTGTCGTCACCATCCCAGAGGGGCTCGGGGACCTTCGCGCCCGTTTCCCATGCGGCGCGGATGGACCAGTACTCGAGCTGGCGGCTGACGCTGGCTTCGTAGCCTTTGCTGGGCTCGGCGCGGAGGATGCCGGGGATGGTCTCGGCGCGGTCGCCGTAGTCGAGGACGGCGTCCCAGGTCCAGGTTTCGCGGCTAGCGCCACCCGAGACGCGCTCGGCGTTTTCGATCGTGACCGATTGGGCGCCGGAGTTGCGCTGGATGAAGCTGGTCAGCCCGGTGACGACTTCGTCCCGCTGCATTGGCTAGTCGACCTGGTCGAGGTACTCGCTGAGGCCGTAGCCCTTCCGCTCGCCGTCGAGGGTGTACTCTGTCATGCCCTCGCCGATGTGGGTGAACTGTCCGGCGCGGCGGTTGCGGAGGGGGATGAAGCCTTTGACCACGCCTTCGACGGTGTGCTGGTCGCCATTTTCGAGCGTGACGACTGCCTTGAGAGACTGGTGGTAGTTGGTAGGGCCCTCGTACTCGGTATCGAGCGCGACATCCTTGATGCGGATAAGTTCCTGGCCCTTGTGGAAGACGCCGCCTACGCGGTCGCCGACGATGGAGATGACCATGCCCAGGTCATCTCCGTAGTTGCCGGTTATCCAGCGGTAGTCGGAGATGGACTGCCAGTAGCGGGGGCCCCACGAGTGGTCGCGGAGGCCGTGTCCGGTGATTGCGACGGGGGGGCCATCTTCGACCTGGAGGGTGCCGGAGACCTTCATGTGCTGTTCGTAGTGGGCGCGGGCGAAGTCGTTGCCATCGCCGGGCTGGCCGACGTGGCCGTAGATAGGGCCGACGCCTTCGTGGACGAGGTCGAGCTTGATGCGTTTGTGGGGGTTTTCCTTGAAGGCGACGGAGGGTTCGCGCATCTCACGGGGGTCGGCAAGGAAGACGACGGAGCCTTCGTAGGTGGTGCGGATCTTCTCGGCGGGGACGAGGACATCGACCTTGAGGCCGCCGGCGTCCCAGCCATCGTTGGAGGAGATCTGGGGGCGTTTGTAGTTGAAGAGGGCTGAGCCATCGGGCTGGTAGACGACGACGGTCATCTCGGCGTAACCCTCGTTCGCGCGGTTGCCGATGCGGAGGAAGCCGCCCATCTCGTGTTCGCGGTCGAAGAAGTTGAAGTAGACGGACTCGTTGAAGTTCTCTTCGGGGCCGAGGGGATGGGTGTAGTCGTCTTCGGGTTTGACGTTGCCGACGATGGTGACCATGGGTATCCCTCCGGAAGCTTAGCGGGGAGCTAAAGTTGGCCGGGTAAGTGTAGGCGGACGGGTGGAGGGTGTCACTGGG
>CAYPAZ010000204.1:0-4929 GCA_964408835.1 uncultured Anaerolineaceae bacterium | reverse complement strand
GATAGCGCTGGACACGCGGGGCCGGCTGTTGGGCGAGCCGAAGCTCGTCGGCGGCGGCGTGGACCAGGTGCGCGCGCGGGTGGCGGAGGTGTTTCGCGAGCCGATCGTGCTCCAGGCGAAGATGGTGGTGCTCTGTCACAACCACCCTTCAGGAGACCCGCGGCCCAGCGCGGCGGACATCAGCGTAACGGCGGACCTGATCCGGGCCGGGCGGCTGTTCGATATCAAGGTGCTGGACCACGTGGTGGTCTCGGACAACCGGTACGTGAGCATGCGTGAGGAGTTGTTGGGCTTCGGGCCGTCGGATGTCTGACCAGGGGATGGAACTTTCTCGTGGAGTCCGGCGTCAGGGAGAGTGAGCACCGGTACCGGCCAGGGAGCCAGGGGCGGCGAAACGAAACCCCGCGCCGGCCGTCCAGGGGCGCCGGGGCCGGTGCTGAGAAAGCATCCCGTGGCACGGGATACGGAGCCGGGAGATGGCGGAGGGCGGCGTGGCCCGCCGGCGCTCCCGGCTTCGACATTTCAGACTGCGGCAGCTTCCTTTTGCTTCTTCGCCCTCGGCATCTTGACTTCCGGCGCGGGCCCGGCCTGGCGCATGGGCCGCCGGATGCTCCAGCGGCGGAAGCGCTCTTCGATCGGCTTTTCGCCTTCCTTCTCCACCTGCTCCTGGCGCTGCTTGAGGAAGTCTTCACGCGTCCGGCCGCCGACCTGGCTGGCATGACAGACGATCGCATCGACCTTCGTACTCCAGTGGTCGCTGATATCCACGATGTAGTCGGGGTCGTCGGTACCGGCCAGCAGGACTTCGTTCACCTGGTGTGAGGCGAGCCCGTCTTCCTCGTCGCGGGGATAGAAGAGCCGGTCGCGGACGAGCGGGTAGACCGCATCGGCGGTGACGATGCCCACGGTGCGGTGGTCGCGGTGGTTGAAGCCGCGCCGGAAGCCATCCCAGGTGACGACGACATCGGGGCGGTAGAGGCGGAGCAGGCGGACGATCTGGCCGCGGAGTTCGGCGTCATCCACAGTGAAGCCATCGGGATAGCCGAGGAAGACCACTTCCTTAACGCCGAGAACCTTGCAGGCGGCGCGCTGCTCGGCTTCGCGCACGGCTGCCAGCTTTTCGGGGGTGAGGGACTCGTCGTGGGTCCCTTTGTCGCCGCTGGTGACGATGACGTAGCGGACGTCCCAGCCTTCCGCGCACCACTTCGCCACGGTGCCCCCGCAGACGAAGTCGGCGTCATCGGGGTGGGCGGTGATGACGAGCGCGCGGCCGGGGCCTTCGATGGGTGGTGGGGCGTCCTGTTGCGCCGCGCCGATGGGCGGTTGGGGCCGCCGGGCGGAGTTCTCCGGGGTGAGGGCGGCGGCCTCCTTCTTTCCGGACCTTTTCTTGCTCATGGTTGTCTATTGTAGGCTGGCCGGGACGCGCCGTGGCTCGGGCTCGTGCGCGCGCTTCCGCACCGAGGCAGCCATTGACCGAGTTCGCGACGATCTTCCTGGCGCTGATCTTCGAGACCACGCCGTTCCTGCTGGCGGGCGTGGCCATCGCTGTCGTGGCCGGGCCGTGGATGGAGCGAACGCTGGCGCGGGCCGCATTCCAACAACCGGCGCTGGGGCTTGCTGCCGGGGCGAGCGCCGGGATGGTGCTGCCGATGTGCGACTGCGGTTCGCGGCCGCTTGCGCACCGGCTGGCGGCGGCAGGGCGGCGAGAGTTCGCCATCGCGTTCCTGCTGGCGGCGCCGGTCGTGAACCCAATCGTGATCGTGACGACGTGGCTGGCGTTCCGGGATGTGGACCTGGTGGTGCTACGCCTGGGGCTGACCGTGCTGATAGCCGTGGTGGCCGCGCTGGTGATCAACCGGGTGAAGGGTGGCATCACGCTGCCGGTGCGGGCGGGGCACGAACACGCAGGGGAGGGATGGCGGGCGGCTCCGCCGCGCATCCTCTCGGAGTTCTTCGAGCTGTTCCAGTTCCTGGTGGTCGGTGCGGCGCTGGCGGCGGCCATCCAGGTGTTCATGGAGCGCGATGCGCTGACTTCGGTCCAGGGCATCTACCTCGCGGTGGCGGCGATGATGCTGCTGGCGTTCCTCCTGAGCATCTGTTCGAGCGTCGACGCGTTCGTGATCGCAGGCATCGGCGGAGCGCTGGGTACGGGCCCGGTGCTGGCGTTCCTGACCTTCGGCCCGCTGGTGAACTTGAAGTCGATGCCGATGTACCTGCGCCTGTTCAGCGTGCCTACCGTGGTGCTGTTCTCGATCATCGCGCTGCAGTTTTCGTTCGTGGCGGCGGTGGGCGTGGAGTTGCGAGGATGGTGAGGGACGGGGTGGCGGCCGCTGGAGGTGCGTTGCTGGCGTTCGTCTTCGCTCTGCGGCTGTTCGATGGGAGCTACGCCTCGCTCGTCCAGGGCTGGTACGAGCCGGTGCTTGTGGTTTCGGCGGTTGCGCTGGGCGCGTTGGCGGTGGCGAGCGGTGTGGTGGTGTTCCGCCACGGCGGGCCGGGAACGCTCTCGTGGCGGCCGGTGACGCTGGCAGCGATCGTCCTCGGGGGACTGCCACTGGTGCTGGGGCTGGCATACAAACCGGAGCCGCTCACCAGCGCCTCGCTCCCGGCAGATACGGACGCGACGACGAGCTGGTCGGCGGGGGCTTCGGCGGCGGCCGACCCCTCGCAGCGCAACGTGTACCAATGGGCGTATGAGTTCGCGAACACGGAACCGGCTGTGCTGATCGGTCAGGAGGTCGACCTGATTGCGTTCGTCTACCACCAGGAAGGTGACCTGCCGGGACAGTTCCGGGCAGCGCGGTTCGTGGTGGCGTGCTGCGTGGCCGATGCCCGGGGGTACACGCTGCCCGTACAGTGGCCGGAAGCGGGGGCGCTGCAGGCTGACCAGTGGGTGCGCGTCCAGGGGCAGGTGGCCCTGGGGCCGACGGGTGAGCCCGTTATCCTGGCCTCGGGCGTGGAGTCTCTGAGTGCTCCGTCGAATCCGTACATCTATCCGTAGCGAGCGCTCCGCGTTCACAGCGCTGGGGGTGGTGATGGCGGCGGCGCTGGGCCTGTTCGTCGTGGTGGTGCTCCTCGGCGACCAGCGAAGGGTGGAGGCGCTGCTCCTTTCGCCGGAGGACGGAGAGGAGGTGCCTGTGACGCTGCGGCAGGTGGCCGTCACGTTCAACGTGGACCCGAACCGCGCGGCTGTGGTGGAGCGACTGAGCGTGGAGCCGGAGGCGGAGGGGGTGGTGCGGTGGCGGGGGCGGACCATGGAGTTCGTGTTCGCCGGTCCGCTGGAGCTGGGCGAACACAGGCTGACCATCGCGCCGGGGACGCTGGGGGCCGGAGGAGAGCGGCTTGACGAGGCGATCGTCATCAACTTCACGGTGCGCGAACCGGGAGTGGTGCTGGTGGTCGCTGCGCAGGGCGGCGAGCGGTTGGTCGCGGTGCGGGGGGAGGAGCAGTCGGACCTGTTCGAGGCTGAGCGGATCCGGGACTATGCCATCTCGCCGGATGGTTCGCGCATAGCGGTCGTGCCTGAGGTGGGCGGCGCAGGACAGCTCGTCCTGATCGATGCCGGGGGCGCCCGCACCGTGGTGGATGACGCGGGAATTGATATCGGGAGTGTCTCGTGGTCGGCCGATTCGAACGCAATGCTGGTCTCGCGGCGGGATACGCTGGCCTCCGGTGAGCAGTCCGTGAACCGCACCTGGCTGGTGCGGATCACCGGGGAGTTCGTCTCCCAGGTGGACCCGGAGGGCGACCCCTCGTTGGGTGCGGTCTGGTCGCCGGATTCCCAGTGGATTGCTTATGCCGCGCCGGCGACCGGCGAGCTGGTGGCGCTGAACCTCAGCACACGGGAAGAGCGCGTCCTCGGGCAGCCGCGCAGCCAGACCCTGACGTGGGCACCGGATTCGCGGCTGGTGGCGTTCGAGAGCGTGCCGGTGACGCAGCAGCAAGGGGAAGCGCCGGCCGCGCCAGTCCGGGTGGTGTCGGTCGACGGAGCGGTCGACGTGACCTTTGGCCTGGAAGGGGAGACGCGCCTGCAGCCTCGATTCCTGGGAGAGGACGTGGTGATGACGGTCCGCCGGCAGCCGCCATCCAGTCGCCTCGGTACGGAGCTGGTGTTCGAGTCGGTGAGCACGGGGACGCCGTTGCGCAGCCTCTTACTGGCGCCCCAGGGAGACACCGTCATGTCGTGGGACCTCCATCCGCTGGCAACGCAGATTGTCTACGCCGTGCAATCGGGAGGCTCGGTGGTGGTGCTGGTGCTGGACCTGGAGTCGGGCGCGCGGGAGGTGGTAGCGGTTCCCGGGCGGCTTCCGCGCTGGCTGCCGTAGGTCACTCCGGCGCGCTCTCCCCGTCCCCGCGACCGAGCAGGCTGAGAATGCGTACACGTGCCTCCTCCATTTCGGGGACGCGGAGGAGCTGGCAGGCGAGGGCGTAGACGACCACGCCCAGGGCGACGCCACCGGCGAGCACGATGAGCGCCTCGAGCTTGTCCTCCGGGTTGTGGGCGGCGACAAGGGCGACGGCGACGGTCATGGCGGCGGTGGCGGCTGCGATGCGCGCGAGGCCGGCGAGGTCATCGCCCGGGTTGGCGCCCACGCGGCGGACGTAGACGGCGTAGAGCAGCGCCCACTCGAGCCAGGACGCGACCACCAGTGCGAGTGCGACGCCCTCCTCTTCCAGTGGCTGGTAGAGCGCCGCCGCGAGGGTCAGGTTGGCCAACATCGCGACGACCGCGAAGGTCACGGGCGTGCGCGTATCGGCGAGCGCGTAAAACCCACGGGAGTGGATCTCTACGCCGGCCTGGGCGATG
Source organism: uncultured Anaerolineaceae bacterium (assembly GCA_964408835.1). GTDB lineage: Bacteria > Chloroflexota > Dehalococcoidia > Tepidiformales > Tepidiformaceae > CAYPAZ01. Next base: position 125 of record CAYPAZ010000204.1, on the reverse strand, counting down.
ACGCCGATGGCGTAGATGGTGAGGGCGGAACCGGTGACGCGCGCATCGGCGGAGGTGTACTCGCCCCACTCGAGAAGCACGCGGGTGGTGGGCTCGGCGAGGAGCGCGAGGCCGAGCGCCGCCGG
>CAYPAZ010000203.1:0-4994 GCA_964408835.1 uncultured Anaerolineaceae bacterium | reverse complement strand
CCGGAGCCACCGCGAAAGCGGCGGCAGCCGAAGAGACGCCGAAACCAGCTCGCCGCACGCGCGCGAAGGCAGCCGGGACCACTGCCAAATCGGCCGCCGCCGAGACTGAAGCCCCGAAGCGCCGCGCGACCCGCAAGAAGGCCGAAGCCCCCGAAGCCGAAGCCCCCACCACCGAAGAGAAGAAGCCCGCACCGCGGCGCCGCAGAGCTGCGCCGAAGGCCCAGGAGTAACCAATGCCCGACCAGTACTTTTATGGCACCGGCCGCCGCAAGACCGCCGTCGCCCGAGTCCGCCTCTACCCCGGCAACGGCGCCATCGTCGTCAACGGCAAGCCCATGGAGGAGATCTTCACCCGCTCCACCCACCAGTCCGATATCCTCGCGCCCCTCAAGCGAGCCGGTATGGAGGGCCGCTTCAGCGCCACCATCAAGTGCGAAGGTGGCGGACTCACCGGCTGGGCCGGCGCCATCAAGATGGGCATCGCCCGGGCACTCGTCGCCTCCGACCCCAACATCAAGCCCACCCTCAAGAAGCCCGATAACCTCCTCACCCGCGACCCCCGCATGAAGGAGCGCAAGAAGCCCGGCCTCAAGCGAGCCCGCAAGGCCCCCCAGTACACCAAGCGCTAGCACACGCGCCAGTGCGAAGACAACCCGGAACAGCCCCTCGCCGAGGGGCTGTTCCAATTCCACCCTGGTGACTAACCAGCGCCCGCCGGTCCCTGTTACACTCTACTGAGGTCTTCCCTGCCTGGCAGGAGGCATCGTGGCCGCACCTCGCTCACCGCTCGCCCGCCTGCTTGGCTGGCCTCTCGTCGCAGCTGCCCTCCTGCCTCTGGCCCTCCTGGCCGCCTGCGGCAGCGACGACGATGCCTCCCAGCCCCCGTCCGGCCCCGTGAATTGGCTCGACCCCGCGGTCACCACGACAGTGCCCGAATCCCAACGGGAAGCCTTGTCCCGTGGGCATCTCAAATGGGAAGACTACGAAGCGGCCTTCTTCGCCTACGTAGCTTGCCTCGATGAACACGCTGTTCCCCACCGCGAACCCGAACTCAACGAAAGACGCTCGCCCCCGCGATGGACGGTCGGCATCGGCCCGTACCAACAGGACCAGAGCGACGAAGTGAACCGTGTTTCCAGTCTATGCTTCGACGAGCACTTGCTGGCCACCGAGCAAGCTTGGGACCAGCAAGAGGGTCGTAGCGAGCGCGAACTCCAGGCACTCCTCGAGGATGTCGCCCGGTGCTTCAACGAGTACACAGGCGAGAGCGTCGGAAGCTGGGCCGAGCTTCAGGACTGGCCGCTGGACGATCCTGAGTGGCGGAAGGCCCGCTTCGGTTGCCAGCTTCTCATCCTCGAAGGCGATGGAGGCATGCTTGGCAACTGGCGCCCCTCCGGCTTCGAAGACTGACACCAAAGACGAGCGACCAAACGACCAGCGACCAGAGACCAGCGACCAGAGACCAAAAGACCCCCCCGACCCCCTTTCGCTCCCGCCGAAGTTTCGGATAAACTGCGCCTATCGCTACGCTAGCGTTTCGCTCACCCGGAGGGACCCCATGGCAGCCAACCCATCCTTCGTTGAAGTCCCCGGCGCCAACTTCGACTGGCTCAACCTCGATACCGAACAGGGCATGCGCATCCAGGCCGGCCGCCGCGGCCTCACCCTGGAAGACATCAACGCCATGACCTATGGCGTCGCCGGCAAGGACGAAGCCGGCGCACCCGTCTTCGCCCCCCGTGGCTCCGCCCCCGACCCGCGCTCCCCCCGCCACGCCCGCCAGTACAGGACCAAGTCCGATGTCTGGTCCGAAAGCTCAATGCTCCTCTACGAAGAGGCCCAGCAGCGCCAGTGGTCCTCCGCCCGCGATATCCCATGGGACACCATCAAAGAACTCCCCGATGACCTCGAGTGGGCCATGTGCACCCTCTGCACCTTCCTCACCCAGGTCGAATTCATCGCCGGCGACCTCCCCGGCCGCTTCATGGAAGAGATCCACCCCGACCACTTCGAAGCCCAGCTTTTCCTCGGCACCCAGATCATGGACGAGAGCCGCCACCTCGATGTCTTCCGCAAGCGCGCCCTCGTCAACGGCGGCGGCATGAGCGACGCCGGCTTCGGCGCCATCAACCTCCTCAGCGTCGATGACTTCACCGAGATGACCGCCCTCCTCCACCTCTTCGGCGAAGGCTTCGTCCAGACCCTCTTCCGCATGGGCGAACTCATCTCCCAGAACGAAGCCGAAAAGAAGATCTTCCGCCTCGCCGCCCAGGACGAATCGCGCCACCTCGCCTTCGGCGTCACCCACCTCAAGTACGTCATGGATACCGAGCCCTGGCGCCGCGAAGAACTCCATCACTACCTCGACCTCCAGGAAGGCGTGCTTGGCCAGAGCCAGCAGGCTGGCCTCACCACCAACCCCATGACCGGCGAAGCACTCGCCATCCTCGCCGGCGGCGGAATCGAGCACATCGACGAAGGCTTCCAGAAGCTCATGATCATGCGCAAGCGCCAGGTCAACGAATACATGCACCGCCTCGAAGTCATCGGTCTCGGTGACCGCCGGGAGCGCATGAACGACGCCTTCAAGCAGCTTCTCGACCCCGTTCCTGCCTAGGCCATGCGGTCGAACCATGCCGAGCCGCGCTCCATCCGGTGCGCGGCTCACATCTGACACCTGACTTCTCTCCTGAGGCCTGCTCCATGGAACTCTCGACCGCCACCAAAACCCGCGCCCGCCAGCTTGGTTGGTCCGATGACCTGATCGCGCGCATCGAGGCATCCGCCCTGAAGGACGCCACCACCGCCAACCTCGCCGCCATGCGCCTCCCGGGCGAACGCATCGAGAAGTTCGTAGACCTCGTCGACAAAGACCCGGATCGCATGTCCGGGCTCTCCTTCAAGTTCATCCGCACCCGCGCCGAAAAGGGTGTCCGCGCCGTCCCCGGCCCCGATGGCCTCGGCACGCCCGACATCAACATCGGCTCCTACGGCCAGGTCCCCGACATGTGGCCCTACGAAAACGACACCCCCCTCGGCGCTCACCCCGATCCCGACAACTACCTCCCCGGCTCCTACTACATCTACGACAAAGCCGAGGTCTGGGCCGAAGGTGTCGACCAGCTCTACGAGCAGGCCATCAAGGACCGCTGGGTCCCTGCCACCGACCTCGACTGGAACGATGGCCTGAAGGACCTCCCCGAAGAAGTCGAGCGCGCCGTCTGCCAGCTCGCAACCGTCTATAGCAGCCACGGCCTCGCCGAGCAGAAGATCCTCGCAAAGTGGCTCGAGCCCATCAGCTACGGCTTCCACGATGTCAAGCTCTTCCTCGGCACCCAGATCTACGATGCCGGGCACAAAGTTGAAGCCCTGCGTAAACGTGCCATGGTCAACGGTGGTGGCCTCGGCCGCGCCCCCCTCGGCACGCTCTACCGTGGCTGGTACGGCTGCCTCAAGTTCACCGAACTCGTCGCCGCGCTGGATGTCGTCTACAAGTCCTACGAAGTCACCCTCTTCGAAGCCGCCCGCGACTACGTCAAAACCGATGTCGAAGCGAAGATGTTCGACCTCCTCGCCCGCGACTCCCGGCGCCACCTCGAATACGGCAAGCGCCACCTCGCCTGGTACCTCCAGCATCACCAGCGCGGCCGCCAGAACGTCCAGATGTGGCTCGCCCGCGGCGAAGGCGTCCTCAGCGTCGAACTGCGCCACAGCCACGTCGAACGCGAAGCCCTCGTCCTCCTCCTCGCCGATGGCCTCGAGCGCGTCCAGGTCGGTATCGATAAGCTCCGCACCATCCGGCAGCAGCAGCTTACCGACTACCTCTCCCTCATGGACGGCCTCGGCCTCGACCGCCTCCCCGTTCTCAACCCCGGCCTCACCAAAATCGCTGAAGACCCGCTGGCCGTCTGATAACCGCCGCTTCGGATTGCCTGGGCCGGCCCTCCCGTCTCTTCGTGCCTCCCCCACCCTGTACCTAACGTAACTTCCGGCCGTACACTCCTATAGCTAAGGCTCTTGTCCGGGGTGTCGCGGCTTACCGGTCGCGCCCTCCTTGCCTTCAGCCCCGAGGCCCGGCCCACGGCCGCCACGGGGCAGCCACGACCGCAACTGGCGTGGCTGGCACCGGCCTTCCCTTACCGGGACCCGGCCGGGAACAAATCGCAGAGCCCTTGCGGGAGTCCTACCCATGGTCCGCCTGACGGGCGCACAGATCCTGCTGGAGTGTCTCCGGCGGGAAGGCATCGACACCATCTTCGGCTACCCCGGTGGCGTCGTCCTCCCCCTTTACGACACCCTCCCCCAATACCCCGATATCCGCCACATCCTCGTCCGCCACGAACAGGGCGCAGCCCACATGGCCGATGGCTACGCCCGCGCCAGCGGCCGCATCGGTTGCTGCCTCGGTACCTCCGGCCCCGGCGCAACCAACCTCGTCACCGGCATCGCTACCGCCTGGATGGATTCCACCCCTCTTCTCTGCCTCACCGGCAACGTCGCGCGTACCCTCCTCGGCAAGGATGGCTTTCAGGAAGCCGACATCACCGGCATCACCCTCCCCATCACCAAGCACAACTACCTCGTCATGCGTGCCGAAGACATCGCCAACTCCGTCCGCGAAGCCATCCACATCTGCAGCACAGGCCGCCCCGGACCCGTCCTCGTCGATATCCCCAAAGATGTCTTCCAGGAAGAAGTCGAATTCGAGTGGCCCGAGCGCGTCAACCTTCGCGGCTACCGCCCCACCGAAGAGGGCCACCCCGGCATGGTCCGCCGCGCCGCCGAACTCATCGACCAGGCGAAGAAGCCCATCATCATCTCCGGCCATGGCACCATCTGGGGCACCGCTAGCGATGAACTCGTGGAGCTCGCCGAAAAGGCCCAGATCCCCGTCATCACCACCTTCCTCGGCATCGGTGGCTTCCCAGAAAGCCATGACCTCAGCTACGGCTTCCTCGGCATGCACGGCATGTTCTACGCCAATATGGCCGCCG
>CAYPAZ010000202.1:0-4997 GCA_964408835.1 uncultured Anaerolineaceae bacterium | reverse complement strand
TTCGCCGGGGTGGTACTGGCGCTGGTGCTGCGGCCGCGGTGGGTGGCGCCGTGGCGGGCGGGTTGGCGGTTGTGGGGGCTGGCGGTCAGCTACGCACTGATGCTTCTGCTGTTCGTGACGGCGACGAAGCTGACGACTGCGGCGAACGCAATCTTCCTGCAGTACACGGCGCCGCTGTACTTGCTTGTGCTGGCGAGGAGGCTCCTTGATGAGCCGCCGAGCCGGCTGGACATGGTGACGGTGGTGGTAGCCCTGGGCGGGATGGCGCTGTTCTTCGTGGGCCGATTGGAGGCGAGGGACACGTGGGGCAACGTCTGCGCGATCGGGTCGGGGCTGGCGTTCGCGTCGTTTCTGATTTTCCTGCGGCTGCCGGGGACGGGACAGGAAGCGCGGTCGCAGGCGATGGTCCTGGGGAACGCGGTACTCCTGGTGGCGCTGGCCCCGGTGAACCTGATCCAGGAACCGGGCGTGTTCAACCCTTCGATCGGGGACATGGGCGGGATCGTGTTCCTGGGGGTTGTGCAGATCGGGCTGGCGTATGCGGTCTTCACGGTGGGTATCGCGCGGGTGACGGCGCTGGAAGCGTCGCTTATCGGGATGATCGAGCCCGTGCTGAACCCCGTGTGGGTGTTCATCGCCCTGGGAGAGACTCCAGGCTGGTGGGCGGTTGCCGGGGGCGCTGTGATACTGGTAGCTGTGGCCGTGCGGACTGTGGTGACTGAGCGAGGCCGAGGGATACCCATGCCGGAGCCCCATCCCGAGACGCTCCCCTCGGAGGCTGCGCCGTGAGCACGCCAGCGAAACTGCTCGAGGTATACAGCGCGCTGGAGCGGATGCACGCGTGGCGCGGTTGGCACTGGTGGCCCGACCCAGACCCGTTCGAGGTGTGTGTCGGGTGCATCCTCGTGCAGAACACGTCGTGGACGAATGTCGAGCGGGCGTTGGAGCAGCTGATGGAAGCCCAGGCGTTGAACCCGGCCGCAATGGGGGCGTTGAGCCAGGAAGACCTCGAAGCGTTGATCCGGCCGAGTGGCCAGTACCGGCAGAAGGCTCGAAAGCTGCGGGAGTTCCTGGGGCTGGCCGACCGGCATGGGGGACTGGAAGGACTATTGTCGCTGCCGATGGAGGAGTTGAGAGGAGAGTTGCTCGCGACATGGGGGATCGGGGATGAGACCGCCGACGCGATGATCTGCTACGCGGCGAAGCAGCCGGCGATGGTGGTGGATGCGTACACGGCGCGGATGTTTTCGCGACTGGGGATGGGTCCGGCAGAGCAGGCGGGGTATAGGCCCTGGCAGCAGTGGATGGAGGGGTTGGTGGAGCCGGACCGGGACCTGCGCGCTCGGTACCACGCGCTGGTGGTGATGCACTGCAAGCACCTCTGCCGGAAGCGGGCGCCGAAGTGTGGCGAATGTGAGTTGGCAGGCGGGTGTTCGGTCCCGGGGGAGGGCCTGTGAGGGAGCGCGGATGGCGAGCGCTCAACCGCGTGCTCTGGGCCGGGGAGCGGATGCGGTGGCGCATCTTCCACCCGGTCACGGCAGGTGTGCGGGTGATATTCGTGCGCGACGGGAAGGTGCTGCTGGTGGAGCACACGTACCGGGAGGGCTGGTTCCTGCCGGGGGGCGGAATAGACAAGGGGGAGACGTTCGAGGAGGCGGCTCGGCGGGAGGGGAGGGAGGAAGCGGGATTGGATGCGGCCGACTTGCGGCTATTCGGGCTGTACACGCACCTGGGGCAGGGGAAGAACGACCACATCGCGGTGTACGTGAGCGAGGCTTTCGAGGAGACCGAGCCGAAGGCGAACGGAGAGATTGCGCGCCTGGGGTGGTTCCCACTGCAAGAGCTGCCGGCCGGGATCCATCCCGGGGCGGCGCGGAGACTCGCCGAGTACCTGGCAGGTGATGGGGCTGGAGGTGGCAGATGGTGAGCCAGTTCGCGCTGGAGTCGGAGCCGGCGGACGAGCGCGGTGGCTTCGAGTCGGCCATCGACAGCGTGCTGAGCGAGTTCGGAGCGCACCGGGCCGGTAAGCCGGTGCCGGTTGAGGGATCAGTGTCGAACGAAAACTTCCGGGTGGCGAGTGACGCCGGGGATCTGCTGGTGCGGTTCCACAAGGACACGCGCGAGCGGCCGCGGCTGGAGCTGGAGCACCGAATGGCGCGCCATGCGGAGGCCCGGGGGATCCCGGTGATTCTGCCGCTGGCGAAAGCGGATGGCCGGGCCCTTCTCCGAGTGCGAAAACGGTGGGTCTCGGTGTTTCCGTGGGGTGACGGGCTCCGGCACGCTCGGCCCACGGAGGCGGACGCCGCGGCGATGGGAGAAATGCAAGGGAGGATGCACCGGGTGCTGAGGACGCTCGACGACCCGGGCCTCGCACGCGGCGGGACAGGGACGGCGTGGGACACGGAGCGGTCGATAGCATCGTTTTCGCGGGTGGATGACCTGATCCGGTACTACCCGGCGCCGGGGGAGTGGCAGCTAATGGTACAGGGGCAGCTGCGCACCCAGCTTGCGTACCTGGAGTCGGGCCGGGCGCTGGCGGCGAGCGCGTTCGACTGGCTGCCTGTGCAGGCCTGCCACGGGGACTACCACGACAGGAACGTACTCTTCGGCGAGGACGGGGCTGTGGGGGCTGTGGTGGACTGGGAGATGGCCGGGCTGCTGTGCCCGGCGTTCGAGGTGGTGCGTGCGACGGTGTTCGGCGGGATGTCTGGCCCCGCGCTGCTCGGGACGTACATGGAGGGGTACCGGCGGGAGTCACACCTCGACGCGGATGTGGCACGGGGAGCTGTGGAGCAGTTCTGGCAGCTGCTCATGCACGACTCCTGGGTATTCGAGATGCGGTTCATCCGTGGGGAGCGCAGGGTGGAGCGGTTCTTCGAGGGGCGGGAGACGATGCTTGGGGAGTTCGGGGACGAGGGCTATCGGGAGCGGTTGGCGGAGGCGATCGCGGGCTAACGAGGGCGGTCAGACGGTCGCCCGGAGCGCATCTGCTTCCAGTTGGCGCAACGCCTTCGCTGCTGCGGTTCGAACGCGCGCCCATTCGGGGCGGGCCGCAAGGAGGTCCGGAGTCCAACAGTCGTCCGGGAGCGACTCAATTTCTCGATCAAGGTCTTCCAGGGCGGGGAGCGACTCGGCTGAGACCACACCAGCCCTGACGAGGCGGGGGACAGCCTGCAGCAGGTCGTCGAATTCGAGCGCGAGCTCGTCAGCGGAGCCATGGGTGCCGAGTTCCAGCAGAAACACCGCTTGTTCCTCCGCGGGCGCGGCGAGCCGCCGAACGGATCCAAGCAGGTCCCGGACGAGTCGGTGGTGTTCACGAGACTTCACGACCCCATGGTACCACCCTAGCGGATGAGCCCGGAGAGCCCGTTCTCGGGGCTCGCAACACGCCAATAGGCCCGGCCGCCGTGATGGCCGCCGCCGGGGTGCCATCGGATGAGTCTGCCGGTCGGGTCTCCCGAGCGCCCGTACTCGCGAAGAACCAGGCCTCTGCCCTTCTGGGAGCCGCGCCTGAGGGTCTCGAGCTTCCAGCCATTCGGCAGTTCGACTAGCTGGAGCACTTCCTCCGGCGAGCGCCCCCGAAGCCACTCCGGGTCGCGGAAGAGCTGCTCCAACGGCACCCGGTCGCGGCCGGAGGTCACCGCATCGACTCGACAGCGAGGCGAGCCGCTTCGTCGATGGTGACCTCCCGGCCGAGATGCTGGACACCGTACTTCGCGAGAAGCCGGGCCGCCTCTTCCTCCCATGCACCGGGGATGCGGAACACGGCGATGGCGGTCGCGGGGTCCTTCCCTGCGTCAAGGCAACCTTTGATGACCCCCCGGGCGATGATATCGGCGCGGGTGTTGTTTACCACATTCATGATGACGGCGATGCGTTCGATGCGGGGCGAGGCGAGGAGGAGTCGGGTGAGCTCCGCGACCTTGCGGACGCTCGGGTTGCCGCCGATCTCGCAGTAGTTGGCGGGTTCGCCGCCGTACGAGCGGATGGCATCGAAGGCTGTCAGGCTGGCGCCACCACCACCAATCAGCAGGCCAAGGGTGCCATCGAATTCGACGACGCGGCCCGCGACACCGCGGTGATCAGAGCGGTCGATGCGTTCGGCGGCCTGTTCGAGGAGGGTGGGCTCGCGGAGGTGGCGGGTGGCCGGATCGAGCCCGAGGTCCCGGAGGAAGGGTTGTTGTCGGAAGAGAGCGTCGTCGTCGAGTTCCATGTGGCAATCGAGTGCGAGCCAGCGTCCATCGGAGGCTTTCACGAGCGGGTTGACTTCGGCGAGGAGGAGGTCGTGTTCCACGAAGGCGCGGTGGAGACGGCTGACGACGATGGTGAGGTCGACGAGATCCTGGCCGGTAATGCCGAGTTCGCTGAGGGCATCCTTGATGAGGAAGTTCTGGGTTGGGAGAAGGGTGGAGAGGTGATGCCGCACGACCGAGCCCGGGGGCGCTTCTTCGACATCGATACCGCCGGCGGAAGAGATGATGACGACGGGGAGGCGGGCTGCGTCATCGAAGGTGATGCCGATGTAGAACTCGCGCTCGAAGGTCACGCGTTCTTCGGCCAGGACGCGGAGCGGGCGCGGGCCGGGGAGGTCGGCGGCGGCAACCGAGCGGGCGACGAAAGGTGCTTCGGCGGGTCCATCGGCGAAGCGGACGGCGCCGGCTTTCATCCGGCCGCCAGAGAGCGTCTGGGCCTTCAGGACAATGGAGCCACCGAGCCGGCGTGCGGCGAACTCCGCCTGGCCTGGCTCATCGAGGAGCAAGCCGCGGGGCACCTCGATTTCGTAATGGCGGAGGACGTCCTTGGCTTCGTGTTCGAAGAGGTGCATGCGCGTAGTCAAACAGCGGGGGCTGACGTTGTCAGCCCCCGGGTGTGATCTTCGGCTGATGCCGGGCTAGTCGTCCTCGTAGCTCGGGCCAGCGCCGAAGTCGGAGCGAGGCGGGGGCGGCGGGGCCGGGGGGCCATCGACCGGTGCTTCGCTGCGGCGGGTCCAGGCGCGG
>CAYPAZ010000201.1:0-5019 GCA_964408835.1 uncultured Anaerolineaceae bacterium | reverse complement strand
GATGCACGATGGGCGGCGAGTACGTGGCGCGCTGCGCGGGCTGCGTCGTCACGGGCGACGGTGGAAGGCGTCGCGGCCACCGCTTCGAAGAGCGCCTTTGCCTCGCTCTCCGTCATCGCTTCTGGTTCCGGAGCTCTCGTCCTGAAGAGTTTCACTTGTCCTTGCCTCCTTCCGGGTCCTGGAGCAGCTGCCGCGCCCGGATGAGCGCCCGCCGTTGGAACTGCTTCACGGCTCCCGGAGTCCGCCCGGTGAGCCGGGCAACCTCGTCAATGGAATAGCCCGCGATGAACCGGAGCGTGAGCACCTCGCTCTGCTCCGGCGTGAGCCCTGAAAGCACGTCGAACGCGGTGCGCTCAGCCTCATCGCCTCCGGCCGATGGCTCTCGCCCGGCCGGAGGCTCGGCCAGCGAAGGCACCCGCTGCTGCTTCCGGCGCCAGTCGATACACCGGTGCCGGGTCATGGTCAGCAGCCAGGCGGAGATGTCTTTCCCGCGGTCGCGGTATCGGCCAATCCCTTCGACCGCTTCGAGGAACACCTGGCCGGCAATGTCTTCGGCCACGGTCCGGTCCTGGACCTGGCCCAACGCCGCGCGGTAAACCACCAGGTACTTCTCGGCGAACAGCCGCTCCCATGCGTCGGGCTCAAGACGCTTGAGCGCCGCCGTCAGCGAAGGTTGCGAACTGACTCGCCGGTCTGCGCGTTCACCTGTCGTGGAGATGGCCAGCTAACGCCTCCCATCGGCCTTTGCCTAATACAGCGACCGCACCCCATCAGAAGTTACGCCCCGGCCCGGTTTGCCCCCAATCTGTAACGTGCCGGCCTTACTCGAACGATCCGTGGCGCCCCGCCCCCGCGGCGAACCGCGCCGCCCCTTCGCGCGTCTCGCCGCTCTGGATCGTGGCCCAGCCGCGCTCGTACTCGTTGCTGATAGCGTCGTCATAGCCCAGGCTCCACTGCTCCATCGCCGAGACCCGGTCGCTGCGCAGGCACCGCTGCGGGAACGCCGCCAGCGATTCTCCCAGCTCTATCGCCGCCGCCAGCGCCTGCCCCGGCTCCACCAGCCGGTTCGCCAGCCCGATGGCGAACGCCTCCTCCCCATCCACCGGTCGCCCTGTGAGGATGAGGTCCATCGCCCGGCTGTGGCCGATGAGCCGCGGCAGCCGGATCGTCCCCCCATCCACCAGCGGCACCCCCCACCGCCGGCAGAACACCCCGAACACCGCGTCCCGCGCCGCCACCCGCATGTCGCACCAGAGCGCCAACTCCAGCCCGCCAGCCACCGCGTGCCCCTCCACCGCCGCGATGACCGGCTTCGAAAGCACGAATCGTGTCGGTCCGAGCGGCCCATAGCCTTCCGCCGTCATCCGCGTCCCACGGCCCGATGCCACCGCCTTCAGGTCGGCCCCGGCGCAGAAGTAGCCCCCGGCGCCCGTCAGGATCGCCACGCTCAGCGCATCGTCCGCATCGAAGCGCTCGAACGACTCCGCCAGCGCAGCCGCCGTGGGCCGGTCGACCGCGTTCCGCACCTCCGGCCGGTTGATGGTGACGATGGCGATCGCGCCCCTCGTCTCGTACTCGACAGTCATGTCATCCCTCCCCAGTGGTGATGTGGAGAGCTTCGACGCCGCGGAGCACGGTCGCCGGCCGCCAAATGGGCTCCGCCGCCAGCTCCATGCGCGGGAACCGCCGCACCAGCGCCGCCAGCGCGACCTCCCCCTCCAGCCGCGCCAGCTCCGCCCCCAGGCAAAAGTGCACTCCCCACCCGAACGAGAGATGCGGGCAGGGGTCGCGCGTCAGGTCGAGCCGGTCCGGCTCGTCGAACACCTCGGGATCGCGGTTGGCGGAACCGAGGATCACCCGCACCCCATCGCCCGGCTTGATGCGGGTGCCCGCGATCTCAGTCTCCACTTTCGCCACCCGCCCCGTGTACTGCACCGGCGAATCAAACCGCAGCAATTCGTCCACCGCCAGCTTGCCGATGTCCGAATCCCGTAGCCGCTCGAACTGGTCGCGATGGTGCAGGAGCGCGTTCAGGCCGTTGCCGACCAGGTTCACCGTCGTCTCGTGCCCCCCGATGAGCAGCAACACCAGCATCGAAAGCAGCTCGGCCCGGTTCAGCCGGTCGCCCTCCTCCTCCGCCTGCACCAGCGCGCTCACCAGGTCATCCTTCGGCTCCTTCCGGCGCAGCTCCACGAGTTCTTCAAAATACTCGCGGAGCCCGTGCCGACCCTCGCTGGGCGTCATCGGTAGCTCCGGCGCCACGGTCGCCCCCAGCGACAGCGCGACTCCCCGCGTGGCTTCCCGGAAGAAGTCTCGCTTCTCCTTATCAACCCCCAGCAGCTCCGCAATGACAGTGATCGGCAGCGGGTAGGCGAACTCCGAGATGACCTCCACCTCCGGCTTCCCGGCAGCCTCGTCCAGCAAGTCCTCCACGATCTCCTCGATCCGGGGACGCAGCTCCCGCACCCTTCGCGGGGTGAACGCCTGGCTCACCAGCCCCCGAAGCCGCGTGTGTTTCGGCGGATCCGAGACCAGCATGGATGTCGCATCGCCAACCTGCTCCGCCGAAAACCGCGCATCGTCCTTCAGCACGGTGAGCACATCGTGGTAGCGCATCACAAGCCAGTTCCCGCGCCGCTCGTCGAAGTGCACCGGGTCGTTCTCGCGGAGCTCGCGGTAATAGGGATAGGGGTCTGTGTGGTGCTCCAACAGGAGGTCGGGTGCCGCGGTGTTCATGGTCCCTCCCCGGCGGGTCCGCAGTCCTCAGCGAACCCCGGCCGGACATGGTGGAGGCTAGCCCCGCGACGTAGCCTTCGCAACCGGCGCGGGAGAGCCACTCACCGCTACACGTCATCGCACCTGCGTTCCGTGAGAAATACCTGTTCGTTATCTCTCCGATAGGGTGTATCGAGCCGGCCGGTTCCGTGCGCATGATATAGCCGTGGACGAACGGACGCGATTCGAACCGAAGCTCACCGAACGCCAGCGTGAGATCCTCGCGATGATCGCGCGAGGAAAGACGAACGGTCAGATCGCCGACGAACTCGGGATCGGATTCGAGACCGTAAAGATGCATGTGAGCCGCCTTCTCGCGGAGCTGGATGTATCGACGCGAGAGGAGGCGGCGCAGTGGTGGCATGAGTCCCGCCGGCTGCGGACGAGGATGCGGGGACTGCTAGGCCTGTCGCTGGGTCTGAAGACCGCTGGCGGCGCGATCGGGGTCGCGACCGCCAGCGGGGCAGTCCTCCTCGGAGTTGCCGCGCTGCAGACTGCCCCTGGCGACGATGAACCGCTGATGGCCGTGCACGTGACCGCGACGCCAACCGTGATAGAGGAAGAGTTAGTCGCCGTCGCCACGCCAACCCCCGTGCAAGAACCGGCAATCCGGCTGGTGTCGTTCTACGCGGACACCCTCCTTACGGAGGTCCACGTCGAGTTCGGGGGATACATGGGGTTCACAAGCCGCGCGGTGTTCTTCCTGACCGAGCCGAACGGGACCCAGACGCGGCTCAGATCGGAGGAGTCGGAAGCTGGCTGGCACCGGCTGGTGGGCCCGCCGGTGTCGCCGGAGGTCGGCGAAATGGTACTGGAGGCATTCCCTGGGCATCGCGACCTGGCAAGCACCCCTCCACCCGGCCCTCCGTTGGCGACGTTCACCATCCCCTTCGACGGCTACACGGGCACGGTCGTGTCGGTCACGCCGGAGGAACGTATGGTGCAGGTCGGCGATGTCACCGTCGTGCTGGATGAGGTGCTGGCGTCGGAGCGACGGACCGAGGTGCGGTTCCACCTCGAGGGACCGGGAGCCGGGCCACTGAACCTCATCGACGCCTGGGACAGCCTCATCCTCTGGAGTGGCACGCCAGTCAGGACCCACGAGTCACTCGTGAGATCAAACGCAGAACGGCCGGCATGGGGATACATCCAGTTCGATGCGGCGTCGGGCGAAGCGGTGCTGACCATGCGTTTCGGCGAGCTACCTCGGCCCTCACCAAACGACGGCGGGGCAAGCCTTCAATGGAGCGATGTCGAACCAGTCGTGGTGGCCGAGTTCCGGTTCACCCTTCCGTAGCGGGCCCCTCTGACGGCGTCGTTACCCGTACCCGTTACCCGCCCTAGAGCTTCTCCACCTGCAGGAAGTCCAGCTCCACCGGGGTCTCCCGCCCGAACATGCTCACCAGCACCTTGACCTTGCCCTTTTCGGTGTTGATCTCGTCCACCGTGCCCACGAAGTCCTCGAACGGCCCATCGACGATCCGGATGTTCTGGCCCACCGTGAACCCCACGCGCACGCGCGGCTGCTCCATCCGCATCGCGCGGAGGATGTGGTTCACTTCCTCCTGCGAAAGCGGCACCGGCCGCGTCCCACTGCTCACGAACCCGGTCACACCCGCCGTGTTGCGGATGAGGTGCCAGGCTTCGTCGCTCGCCGGGTCCTGTTCCTTCAGTTCGATCGTCTGTACCAGCACGTAGCCCGGGTAGAGCTTGCGCTTCACCGTCCGGCGCTGGCCCTGCTGGATCTCGATCTCGTCCTCGGTCGGCACCACGACGTGGAAGATCTTGTCCTTCGCGTCCGATTGCTCGACTGTGCTCTTGATCGCGTGCCGGACCTTGTTCTCGTGCCCGCTATAGGTGTGGATGAAGTACCACTTCCGCCCCGGCGCCCCGATCTCCTCATCCGTCAGCTGGTCCTGTTCCAGCTCCTCCTCGTCGCGCTTGCGGCGGCGAGGCGCAGCCTTCTTGGCCTGCTTCAGCCCAAGGACATCGTCGAGTGCGGTAATGGCTCGTGGTTCATCAGTCATTAGAAGAATAGCTGCTCAATCGTGTAGCCGAAGATCAGGTCCATCACGCCGAGGAACAACCCGACGATGAGCGCCACGATGGCCACAACGATCGTCAGGTAGCGCGTATCGGCCAGCGTGGGCCAGGTGACCTTCCGGAGTTCGGAGAGGATATCGACGGCCCCGCGGGGCACGAGCCGCCTGAGGAAGCCAAACCGGCTGCCACGCCGGCCGGGCG
>CAYPAZ010000200.1:0-5026 GCA_964408835.1 uncultured Anaerolineaceae bacterium | reverse complement strand
CACCGGCTCCAACTGAGGTAGCTGCACCATCTGCCCACTCCCCTCGCACTCTGTGCCCCTCGGCCCCTCCCCGTCAACGCCGCCCTTTGCCGTTTCACACCACCCTCGAAACTACTCCCCGTAACCCGTAACCCGTAAACCGCCCTCACCCCCTCTTCCCTAGCGCCACCAGCACGTCGTACGCCGCGTACGCGTCCGCCAGCGCCCCGTGCTCCCCCATCCGCCCGATCCCCAGCCGGTCCGCCACATGCCCGAGGTTGAACCGGTCCACCTCCCCCCTCCCGTCCAGCGCCACCCGCGCGATCCCCTGCACGTCCACCGCCACCCGCGCGAACGGCCACTCCACCCCCACCCGCCGGCACCCCTCCCACAGGAAAGCCAGGTCCCCGCCGATCCCCCACCCCGTCAGCACCGCTCCCTCCGCAAGCTCCACGAACTTTGCCATCGCCTCCTCCAACTCAATCGCCCCCTTCCACAGCTTTGGGCTGTATCCCACAACCTTCAGCGCCCCGATCTCCCCCGTCCCGATGTGCTTCGGCCGCACCCGAGCCCCCCACGATTCCTCCTCCGGGAACCCCGGCCCCATCCCCACCCTCACCCCACCGACGTCCAGGATCTCGTGCGTCTGCGGGTTCGCCCCGCTCATTTCCAGGTCAAACACCACCAGCTTCACACCCTCCGGGACATCCTCCCCGCTACCAGCTACCCCCGCGAACCGCCCATCCGCCTCCAGCACCCTCACCCCCGGGCCAAGGAACTCCCTCACCACGACGTTGCACGTCCGAGGCCTGGCATCTGACATCTGAAATCTGACGTCTGACTTCTCAAAGTCTCCTCACTTCCTTCGAGGCAATACTAATCGCCAGCGTGGCCACGGCCGCAACCCCCACCCACACCGCCACCACGTGCGGCGCCCCCCACCGGTCGATCATCTCCCCCATCAACACCGCCGCGAACGGCGTCACTCCCCAGGTCATCGTCTGCAACGCCAGCACGCGGCTCCGGTACTGCTTTTCCGCCTTCAACTGCATCAGCGAAGCGTTGTACGCTGCGTAGATACTGTGGAACACACCTGCGCCGACCAGGGCTACCACCCCGAGCTGCACGTTCCGCGTGAACGTAAACGCCACCACCATCAGGCAGTAGAGGAAGCATCCCCACATCATCCCCGGCCCCATCCGCCCCTTATCCGCTCTCACCGCCACGATGCCTCCGCCCAGCAGCGACCCAAGCCCTACCGCCGCGGCGAGGTACCCGTACGCCTTCTCGTTCGACCCCAGCACGTCCCGCGCGAACACTGGCAGGAACGTCACGTACGGGTAGATCAGCAAACTCGGCACCAACGCCATCAACACGATCACCGCCATCCTCCGGTCCCGCACCACATATGCCAGCCCCCCGCCGATGCTCCTCAACGGCCCCTCGTCGCTCTCCGGCACATCCGGCGGCCACTTCGGCAACATCACCGTCAGCACCATAGCGAACACAAGGCACACCGCCTGCACCTGGAACGTCCCCTCCGTCCCCACCAGCCCGATCAGCACCCCGCCGATAGCAGGACCGATGACCCGCATCGCGTTCCCGCCCAGACCGTTCAACGCCACCGCGTTCGTGAGGTCGTCCGGGCCCACCGCGTTATAGACCATCATCACCCGGATCGGCCCCGCCAACCCTTCCACTGCCCCCGCCGCCAACGCCGTCGCGTACACCATCCAGATCTCGATGTGGCCCGTCGTGATCAGCCCCGCCAGCAGGATGGCGATCGTCGTCGTCACGCTCGAGTACGCCAGCAGCTGCTTTCGAAGCTCCAACCTCCCCGCCAGGTATCCCCCGAACGGCGACACCACCACCAGCGACGCTCCCCGTAGCAGCGCCACAAGGCCCAGCTGGAACGCCGACCCATCCAGGTCGTGAAGCACCAGCCACCCCTGCCCGATCGTCTGCACCCACGACCCGACCTGCAGCGCCATGTTGCTGCCGAGCAGGACGCGAAAATCCCGGTGCCGCAAAGCTGCAAGCGGGGCACCGGGTGCAGTCATCCCTCGGCCGCTCGGCACGACGGCGGCCCCCTCGGGAACTGGGCCTGAAGCCAACTTTCCGGGTCCGGGAAGCAGGAGCTGTCCTGCCCCGGAACGTACATCCGGGCCGCTTTCCGGGCTACCTCCCTCACGCTCCGCCGCCCACCCACGGATCCTCGCCCCCTCACCCGGTAAACTCCGCCGGTGACCCGGCTCCTGATCGCCTCCCCCCGGCTTCTGCTGTGAGGCCCAAAACGTGACCGCTCCCTGGGACGAACGCGACGTCCCGCTCGCCACCGGAGTCGCCCTCCGCATCATCGAGGCGGGTTCTGGCTATCCTGTTGTCCTTCTCCACGGCTTCCCCGAACTCGCCTACTCATGGCGACATCAGGTCCCTGCCCTGGCCGCCGCCGGCTACCGGGTCATCGCTCCCGACCAGCGCGGCTATGGCGGCTCCTCCTGCCCGTCCGCCGTCGAAGACTACGATCTCGATTCCCTCGCCGGGGATGTCGTCGGCCTCCTCGATGCCCTTGGCGAGCCCCACGCCGTCGTCATCGGCCACGACTGGGGTGCTCCCGTCGCCTGGCACACCGCCCTTCGCCACCCCCACCGTGTCTCGGCGGTCGGTTCGCTGAGCGTTCCCCACGCCGCCCGCGCTCCGCGCCCCCCGCTCGACCTCATGCGCGCCTCCGCCGGTCCTGACTACGTCCACTACGTCGACTACTTCCAGCGGCCGGGCGTCGTCGATGCCGAGTTCGCCTCGAACCCCCGCGAGACCCTCCTTTCCTTCATGTGGTCCATCTGCGGCGATTGCCCACGCGAAGAACGCTTCCGCCCCATCGCCCGGGGCGCGCGCTTCCTCGACTCGTTGACCGTCCCCGCCTCCCTTCCACCCTGGCTCACCGAAACCGACCTTGCTGTCTACACCGGGGCCTTCACGCGTACCGGCTTCACTGGCGGCCTCAACTGGTACCGCAACACCACCCGCAACTGGGACCGCTCTGCCGACCTCGCAGGCGCCGTGGTCACCCAGCCCGCCATCTTCGTGACGGGTTCCCGCGACCCCGCCCGCAACCCGGCGGCTATGGAAAGTATGAGCGACGTCGTCCCCAACCTCCTCGTCGAGGCGGTCCTCCCGGGCTGCGGCCACTGGACCCAGCAAGAACGGCCCGCCGAAGTCACCCGCCTCATGCTCGAATTCCTCGCCCGCGCTGGTCCCGGCTCATCCTCCAACGTATGACTGCCACCGTTCGAGCACGCACTCGAGCGTCGCATCGCCCGTGATGCTGACCAGGGCATGCAAGAGGTAGATATGGATGGCGTGGTACTCCGCCTGCAGGCTAGGCTCGCCTCCCATGGTCAGGTGCCCGAGGTCGTAAGCACTGAATCCGCCCGAGTCGTGATAGGGCAGTACAACCTTCAGTGTCTCCACCCCTTCCGCCCACGCCTCGCCTGCGGTTGAGCTGGACCCCTCGATCGCCTGCCAGTCATGTAGTCCCAGCAGCACGAACATGAACCCGTTGAGCGTGTAGTTCAACGGTTCTGTCACGTACTCCTCCCATGTCGGATACGCTGCCAGATTCGGGTCCAGATCCCCGAGGTCCCCGGCCAGTCCACCTGCCTCTAACGGCTTGAGCATGAACGCAAGCGCGCGCTCGCCGGCCTGGAAGTACCGCTCATCCCCCGTCGCCAAATACGCCCTGGCCCACGCGCTCATGGCCTGAGCCTGGGCCAACGCCGATACCCAGCCAGGCTCGTAGACCTCCCCGTTTCGGTAGTACTCCCAGCGAAACGCGTTCCGCAGTGCTCCGTCTTCATCCTGCATTCCCAACAACAGCTCTGCCGGGTGCAGGAACGCCTCGACTGGCACCTCCCCAGCAAGGTACCTGCCGTGCTCAGCCAGCGTGTGCTGGGCCACCGTCACGGGGTTGAGATAGAAGCCGTCCTTGTAGAACACCTCCGGAACGCCGTCGGGCCGCACCCGGATGAACTCGCTTTCAGAGTATCGAAGAGTCGCCGACCAGTTCAGGTAGTTCCCGCCCGGCTCGTATCCCACGAGGTTCGGGACGTAGTCAATTCCCCCACTCCTGTATCTCTGTAGTGCTGCGGCCACGAGCTCGGGATACGTTGGCAGGCCCGCGGGGCCCGAGCACATGCCCGCGGCGCTGGTCGGAGCAGACGTGGGCGTCGCCGCCTCCCTGTTCTCTGCCCCGCCTCCGCAGGCTGTGAGACACAACGCCACCAGCCCGCCGAGGCCTACCAGTTGCTGGCTGCAACGCCCCAAAAGCTGTCTACTGGGCTTGTGCGGCTCCTCACCGTTGTCGGCGCAAGGCCCCAGTTCATCAAGCTCGCCCCCTTCTTTGCGGAGGCCCGCCGCCGCGGCCACAACGTCACTGTCCTTCACACTGGTCAACACTACGATGCTAGCATGTCGGCCCGCTTCTTCTCCGAGTTGGCCCTCCCCGAACCCGATATCCATCTCGAGGTAGGCTCCCTCTCTCACGCGGCCATGACCGCCCGGGCACTCGAGGGCACCGAGGCCGCCATCCTCGAACGCCAGCCCGATGCCGTCGTGGTCTTCGGCGACACGAACTCCACCCTCGCCGGCGCCCTCGCGGCCGCGAAGCTCGCCGTCCCCGCCGCCCATGTCGAAGCGGGACTCCGCAGCTTCGTCCCCACCATGCCCGAGGAGATCAACCGCGTCCTCGCAGACCACTGCTGCTCGCTCCTCCTTGCCCCCAACCCGGAAGCGATGCGCAACCTCGAACGCGAAGGCCTCGCCGGCCGCGCGGTCCAGACCGGCGACATCATGGTCGATGCGCTCCTCGCCGCCGCCTCTCGATCGCCATCCTCAGGGGAGGTGCTGGCGAGCCTTGGCCTCGCGGACGGCCCGTACAGCTTCCTCACCCTCCACCGTGCGTCGAACACCGATGACCCGGCGCGCCTCTCCGCGATCCTCGAAGGCCTCTCTGCTGGCCCCCGGATGGTGTTCCCCGTCCACCCCCGCA
>CAYPAZ010000199.1:0-5031 GCA_964408835.1 uncultured Anaerolineaceae bacterium | reverse complement strand
CTGCACGGGCGTGCCCACTCCGGCAGCGAAGGCATCGACGAAGTACCACCCTCCCGCGTTGTCCGTACAGATCTTGCTGAACGCAGGCAGGTAGTACGCGAGGATCGCAAGCTTATCGACCGTCCACCGGCTCACCGGCCGGCTCGATCCGCCATCTGGCAGCCCGAATTGAACCGTAGCGGCGAGCTTCGCATAGTCAGTGCCCCGGGCGACCATAGGTGGTGGACTCTAGCGGGACTAGAACATATGTGTCAAACCCGTCGATCTCGACCGAATCGAGTCCGATGGCCCCTCGAGTCTCGGCCTGCCGCTCCTTCTTCGCTCTGCCTTGCCCTGCTATGGCCGCTGGTGTAGCGTTTGTACGCCAAATCACAACCGCCCGGAGCGTCGAAAAGCGCCCCACGGCGGGGCCGGGGTGAGTGCGAATTCCACGCGAGCAGAGCCACGAAACGCAGTCGCGTGAAAGGCTCTGCTTTTTCTCGCCCGGGACATCAACGGGGAGCGATCGATGAGCTTCTATGACGGTTGGTCGGCTGTCCTGATCGCCGCCATCGCCGGTTTCGTGCTCGTGTTCACCGCGCTCATCGCCAACAAGATCCTCGCCCCCTACGCCCGAGAACATGGCAAAGGCACCTCCTACGAGTGCGGCATGCTCCCGGTGGGCCGGAACTGGGCCCAGGTCCACGTCCGCTACTACCTTATCGCCATCCTCTTCCTGCTCTTCGATGTGGAGACGGTGTTCATCTTCCCGTGGGTGGTGACCTTCGTTGAGCAGCCTGCCTATGTGCTCTGGCAGATGGTCATCTTCATCGTCGTACTGAGCCTCGGCCTGGTGTACGCCTGGCGCCGGGGCGTGCTGGAGTGGCGCTGATGGCTGACGAACAGACCCCCGTGACAGAGCGCTACGTGCCGGACTTCGGGGCCGAAGCGATGCGGCTTGTGCCGGTCGAGCTGCCGGAGGCGAAGGCGGTGTACCGGCTGGCGCTGCCGGGGGTGATGCAGGTGCCGGCCGACACGATCATCGCGATGAGCCGGAAGAGCAGCCTCTGGCCGATGACCTTCGGGCTGGCTTGCTGCGCGATCGAGATGATCGGGACGTTCATGTCGAACCACGACCTGGACCGCTTTGGCATCGTGCCGTGGCCGAGCCCGCGCCAGAGCGACGTGATGGTCGTCTCGGGGACGGTGACCAAGAAGATGGCGCCGGCGGTGAAGCTGCTCTACGAGCAGATGCCGAACCCCAAGTACGTCATCTCCATGGGCGCCTGCGCGACGAACGGAGGGCCGTACACCGAATACGATCGCGTGCTCCAGGGCGTCGACAAGATCATCCCGGTGGACGTGTACGTGCCGGGCTGCCCGCCGCGGCCCGAGGCGCTGCTGGCCGGGTTCCTGCGACTGCAGGAGAAGATCATGGAAGACAAGGGCATGGTGGGATGAGCGACGAGAGCACGACGGCCGCGCCCGCCTATCCCGGCATCGCCGCCGCCATCCACAAGGCGCTGCCGAAAGTCGCGTTCACCGCGAGCGAGACGCTCACGGACGTCGACCTCTCGGTGGCGCCGGAGCAGTTGCTGGAGCTGGTTAAAGGGCTGAAGGACCATCCCGACCTGGCCTTCGACCAGCTGGCGAATGTCGCGGGGGTGGACTTCGAAGCCGAGGGCATGGCGGTGAAGTACCACTTCTACTCGTTCCGCCACAACCATCGCGTGCAGGTGACGGTGCCGACGAGCGCCGGGCACCCGAAGGTGCCTTCGCTCACCGGGCTGTACGAGGCGGCGCACTGGCACGAGCGCGAGGCCGCGGAGATGTTCGGGTTCGTGTTCGAGGGGCATCCGAACTTGAAGAACCTGCTGCTGGACGAAGACCTCCACATCCATCCGCTTCTCAAGGCGCACCCGCTGGCGAAGGCAGAGATCCTCCAGGGCCGTGAGAAGGGCTCCGCGGGGTTTGACTTCTAATGACCATCTGGCCGGGGACTCGAGAGGGGACAGACTTCGAAACGGTCGATATGACCATCAACGTGGGGCCGCAGCACCCGGCGACCCACGGCGTGTTCCGCATGCTCCTGACGGTGGATGGCGAACTGGTGGTGGACTGCGAGCCGGTCATCGGCTACCTGCACCGAGGGCTGGAGAAGCTGACCGAGAACGCGGACTATCGCCAGGCGATGGGCTGGTGGGACCGCACGGACTACCTGGCGGGCATGTGCTGCGAGGGCGCCTATTGCATGGCGGTAGAGAAACTCGCAGGGATCGAGGTCCCGGAGCGAGCTGAGTACATCCGCGTGATGATGATGGAGCTTTCGCGCATCAATTCGCACTTCATGTTCCTGGGGGCGTTCGGGGCGGATGTGGGGTCGTTCGGGACGAGTTTCACGTATGCCTGGCGCGAGCGGGAGCGGATCTACGACTTGATGGAAGAGGTGGCCGGGGACCGCATGTTCCCGACCTACTTCCGCATCGGTGGGGTGACGATGGACCTGCCGGAGAACTTCGAGCCGCGGATGCGATGGCTCCTGGGCTCTATCCGCCAGGGCATGGACGACCTCGACGGGCTGCTGACCGGGAACGAGGTGTTCGTTGAGCGTTGCCGCGGGTTGAACCCGGTGACCACCGAGCAGGCGATCAATTGGGGACTGACGGGGCCGATGATCCGCGCGACCGGGATGGCCTGGGACCTGCGGAAGTCGGAGCCCTACAGCGTGTACGACCGGATGAAGTTCGATATCCCCGTGGGTGAAAGCGGCGACGTGTTCGACCGGTTCATCGTGCGGCTGGCGGAGATGTACCAGAGCTGCAAGATCATCGAGCAGTGCCTGGACGAAATCCCGAAGGGGCCGGTGCTGGCGAGCGGCCTCCCGAAGACGCTCCGCATCGATAGCGGCGAGGCCTACGTGCGGACCGAGGGCACGAAGGGCGAATACAGCGTCTACGCGATGGCGCGGGGCGGGAACAAGCCCTACCGGATGAAGCTGCGCTCCCCGGCCTTCTGCAACCTCTCGGCGCTGCGCGAGATGGTGGTGGGCAACTACGTCGCCGACGCGATCATCATCCTCGGATCGCTCGATATCGTGCTCGGCGAGGTGGACAAGTGAGCCCACTGTTCGCCTACGGCGACCCGTTCTTCGATATCTCATGGATCGACGCGATCATCCGCGTGGTGATCATGGCGCTCGTGATGACCGTGGTGGTGATGTACCTGACCTACGGTGAGCGCAAGCTTCTGGCGCGGTTCCAGATGCGGCTCGGGCCGACGGAGACAGGGCCGGCGGGCCTCCTGCAAGCCATCGCCGACGCGTTGAAGCTGGTGGCGAAGGAGGACGTACGCCCGCGCAATGCCGATCGCTGGGTCTTCGAGTTCGCGCCCTATGCGACCTTCATCCCGGTGTTCATGGTGCTGGTGGTGCTGCCGTTCGCTGAGAACTGGGGGATCCGCAACCTGGCGCTGGGGCTGTTCTTCGTGTTCGCCATCCTGGGGCTGAACATCGTGGGGATCCTGATGGCGGGGCTTGGCTCCGGGAACAAGTACGCGCTCCTCGGCGGCGTCCGCGCCGCGGCGCAGATGATCAGCTACGAAATCCCGCTGGTGGTCAGCCTGCTGGCCGTGGCGATGGTGGCACAGGGCACGATCGATGGCGTCGAGGTGACCGGGACGCTGAACCTGAACGTGCTCGTGCTGCTCCAGGAAGACCGGCCGTTCATCCTTCTGCAGCCGCTGGCGTTCGTCATCTTCTTCACGGCGATGCTCTCGGAGCTGCACCGGGCGCCGTTCGATATTCCGGTGGCGGAATCGGAGATTGTGGGCGGCTACTTCGTGGAGTACTCGGGCATTCGCTGGAGTATGTTCCAGCTTTCGGAGTACGCGTCGCTCTGGGCGTTCAGCGTGTTCGGTTCCGTGGTTTTTCTCGGGGGCTGGGCGTGGCCGATGGGGACTGAGTGGGGTTGGGGTTGGCAATTGGCGCTGACGGCCATGAAGAGCCTGGCGGTCATCCTTCTCGTGATGTGGGTGCGGGCGACGCTGCCGCGGTTGCGCATCGACCAGTTGATGAACTTCTGCTGGAAGGTGCTGATCGAGGTGAGCTTCGCGCTCCTGCTGGTGAACGCCTTCTTCCTCTACTACGAGTGGCCCATGGAGCTGTTGGCGCTGGTGAACTGGGCGGGCGCTATTGCGTTGGTGGCGGTTATCGTGTTGCGCGGCCTGCGGCGTCCGAAGGCGCCGAAGCTCGTGGGCACGTACCGGACCCTGGGGGCGACTGAACCATGATCGGTATTTTCCGCGGCCTGATGACGACGCTCTCGACCGCCATGCGGCGCCCGGTGACCATCCAGTACCCCGACGTGAAGCACGTGCTCCCGGTGCGGGAGCGCAGCTTCCCGGTGTTGCTGTACGACTTCGAGCACGATGAGCCGCTCTGCACCGGCTGCAACATCTGCGTGCGCAACTGCCCGGTCGATTGCATGACGGCGGTGATGAAGGACAACCCGAAGTACGACACGGGCGAGTCCGACAAGAAGAAGATCGTCGAGAAGTTCTGGATCGACTACGCGCGCTGTATGCGTTGCAACATCTGCGTCGAGGTGTGCCCGTTCGAGGCCATCGCGATGGACAACACGTGGGCGGGGCACGAACACGCGGTGTACGACCGGCTCGACCTGCACTACGACATGGGTGACCTGCTTGCAGGGAGCAAGAACGGGACGCTCCAGCAACCGTTCTTCCCCTACGACAACCTCGCGCGGCTCGATGCGGAGCTGGAAGGGAACGAGCTGCCCGCGGAATCTGCGCAGGGGGCCCGTCCCGAGGCGCGGAAGGCCGCCTTCGAACGCGTGGAGCAGGGGCTCCCGATGGGCCTTAAGGGCGAACCACCACCGGACGCGAAGAAGCCAGCAGCGGCAGCGGCTGCTGGAGCCCCGGGCGCGGCCGTGGCGGGAGTCGCCGAAGGCGGCACCGAAAAAGGCGAGTTCCATAGCCCCTCCAAGCAGCGCGCGCGCCGGATGCGCGCCGAGCGGCGGATGAAGGAAGTCGGCG
>CAYPAZ010000198.1:0-5046 GCA_964408835.1 uncultured Anaerolineaceae bacterium | reverse complement strand
AGCGCCCGGTAGTGCGTGCTCGCGAAGAACTCTCGCAGGATCGGGCCCGAGGCAGCTGCCAGCGGCAAGTCTTCGAACTCCGCGGGCCCGAAGTACTTGAACGCCTGCCCCTCGCCGACCTCCACCAGCTCCTCGGCGATATCCGCGTCCTCGTAGTACACGTGCTGGACGTGCACCAGCGCCTGCGGAAGGTCCGGGTCGCGCCGGTACACCCGGAAGAGCCTCAGGCCCTCCAGGAGATGCCCCGTCTCCTCTTCGAACTCCCGTATCGCGGCCGCGTCCGGCGCCTCACCCGCCTCCACCAGCCCCCCGGGCAACCCCCAGTGGGAAGGAAACCGCTCCGGCGGCAGGTCCTCGTCGCGCAACTGCAGCAGCACCCGTCCCCACCGGTCCATCTCGATCACCGAGACGCCAACCCGGTAGGGTGCTTTCGTCGCCACCGTGCCCCGGTACAGGTCATGCGCGAAGAACTGCTCCAGCATTGCCCGCACCGGCGGGTTCATCGGCAGCCCCCGCACCTCCTCTGGCGACCAGTACTGGAAGTCGAGTCCCTCGTTCACATCGATCCGCTCCCGCGGCACGTCGTCGTCCGCGAAGAACAGCCGCATCTCCTTCACCGCGAGCCCCGGGACAGCCTCGCGCGTGAACGCTCCAAACGCCCGCAACCGCTCCAGGGTCACGCCCGTTTCCTCCCGGAACTCTCGCAGCGCGGTCTGTCGGGGCGTCTCGTCCCCCTCCTTCCGGCCCCCGGGGATCGCCCACCGCCCGACCCCCGCAGGCGGCACATCGTCGCTCCGCTGCTGGAGCAACACCCGTCCCGCGGAGTCGATCAGCAGCACGCCGCTACCCTCCCAGTCCGC
Source organism: uncultured Anaerolineaceae bacterium (assembly GCA_964408835.1). Taxonomy (GTDB): domain Bacteria; phylum Chloroflexota; class Dehalococcoidia; order Tepidiformales; family Tepidiformaceae; genus CAYPAZ01. Next base: position 4,186 of record CAYPAZ010000198.1, on the reverse strand, counting down.
GCTCGCCTCACTCACGGAACAACCACCCTCCGTCGGCGAAGCCCGGCTCCGTCGTCGGGCACAACAGCGTCGGCGACCCCTGCCGGGCCACGGTGTAGTGCAGGTGCGGCGCTTCGCTGTAGCCCGCGTCTCCGCTCCACCCCACCTCGACCCCCGCCTGCACCTCCCACCGCGCTATCGCGTCCGCCACCCGGAAGTCCCGCAGAGGCGCGAACACCGCCATATCCAGTCCCCGCCCGTACCCATCGAGGAAAGCCGCCTCCGGTACGACCCGAAGCGTCAGCGCGAGGTCCAGGTGGCCGTACGCCGTCCGGAATTCGTCGTTCTCCACTCGCACGAACGCCCCCATCCCGCCACCCGGCCCCGGGAACGGCCCCCGCGGCGCCCGCGCACGGTCGGGGTTGCCCAGGTACGGCTCCCGGTCCACGGCGTACACATCAAACGCGTTCGAGATGGTGTTGACGTACAGGGTCGCCGTGCCGTCCATGGTGCTCACGATCGGTGTCCCCACATCGACGTACCAGTCCACGGCCGCGGATCCCTCATACTCCACATGCGTCCGCGCATTCCACCCGCACCGGTTCGCTCGCTCAGCATCCGCCGATGGTTGGTCGTCTCGCGAGTATGTCAGCGCCCCCGGCCCCTCGCCCCACGCGATCGTCCGCGCCCCCACCGCCCCCACCACCATCCCCGCCCGGGTATCCGGGTCCAGCGGGAACCCGAAGGGAGCAACCCGCGGCGGCAGTATCGTGGGAGTCGCCGTCGGAGCGGCCGTCGCTGTCCGTGTCGCGGTTGCTGGCGTGGTCGCCGTCGTTGTCCTCCTGGCCGTGGGGGTTTCTCCGTGACCATCGCCCCCACCGCACGCCGAGACCACCACGCCACCCGCCAACCAGAGGAACTCTCTCCTGAGCATCACACCGAGCGTACCAGCCCCCGCCGAAGCCGTATGCTCTCCCCGATGCCCCGGATGCGGCCCAAGCCCAACGCCACCCCCGATGACCTCGCCTTCGGCATCAACGCCTGCGCCATGGCCATTCAGCACGGCGCCGCGAAGTCCCTCCTCTACCTCAAGGACGCCCCCAACCCGAGGGTCGCGGAGCTGGTCGCCCGCGCACGCTCCGCTGGCCTGCCCGCGCAGGAGGCGGACCTCTGGCGGCTGGATGAACTCACCGGCGGGGGCGTCCACCAGGGCGTCCTCGTCCGCCTCAAACCCCTCGAAGGGCTCGACCTCCGCGCAGCCGCGAGGGCTGCCGGGCCCCGTTCCCTCGCCCTTCTCCTCGATGGTGTCACCGACCCCCAGAACCTCGGCGCTGTCCTCCGTACTTCAGTCGCCGTCGGTGTCGATGCCATCGTCCTGCCGAAGCGACGTGGAGTGCTCCTCACGCCCGGGGTCCACCGCGCCAGCGCGGGACTCAGCTTCATCGCCCCCGTCACGGCGCCCGCGAACCTCTCTCAATCACTCCTCCTGCTGAAGGGGGCGGGCTACTGGATCGTCGCTGCCGACGCCCGTGAAGGAGCCGTCGATGCCACAGCGTTCGATTGGCCTGCCCGGACCGCGCTCATCCTCGGCAGCGAAGGGCTCGGCATCGCCCACCAGCTGCTGGAGCACAGCGACTTCACCGTCGCGCTCCCCATGAACCCACGAGTCGAGTCCCTGAACGTCGGCGTTGCCTGCGGGGCCCTCGCCTACCTCTGGCGTCGCCAGCACCCGTTCGTCAGCGGAGAGAGCTCAGCATCCGTATGAGGTCGGCCTCTGAAGGGAGGTCAGGCCCCAGCGCCACCAGCTGAAACCCCTCGTCCGCGGTGTTCCACCCGATGGAAATCTCGTCCTCGTGCCGCTCGATGTACGCGCTGACCCCCGCCACCCCGGTGTCGATCGGATCCCCGATCGGCATCTCCAGCGGACGCGAGAGCTGCGCTACCGCGATGCTCGTCGCATCCGCGCCTGTCCCCGTAGACCACGTGCTGATCGCGACCGCGTTGCTCTTCCCGTCCTGTCCGTGGAACTCCACCGGCTCCGGAAGCCGGGCCTCAATGCTCTGCAGCGAGTACCCGCCCGATGGCACGAACGACGGCTGCTTCACGTCGAACCTCACTCGCGCCGAGATGTCCGTCACCGCCTGGCTGCGCGGCACGCTTCCCAGCACGATCCCGTTCTCAATCACCTGGATGAGGTGGGAGCGCTGCTCGCCACCGCCGCACGCAGCCGCCGCCAGGACCACCACCGCCAACGCCGCGCACAGGATCCACGCTCTCACCACGGCCGGCGCCATTTGTTCCAGTCGAACGGCGCTATGCCCTCGTCTGTGAGCTGCCAGATCGTCGCCTCCGGCACCCCGCCCCTGATCTCGAGGAACCCGATGGTACCCAGCTGGGTCTCGAGGTTGTGTGGATACGTCGGCGAACCCGGGTTCACACACAACGCCCCACCGATCGTGTCGATCGCCTCGACGTGCGTGTCCCCGTAAATCAGCACGTCCAGGTCAGTCCGCTTGAAGTACCGCTCGAGCGCTCGCTCCAGCGTCAGGTGGGGCGGGTATTCCGGGATCGGGAGATCGTGCGTCATCCCGATCCGCAGCCCGCCGATCTCCAGCGTCCACGCCTCCCGCAGCAGCGAGTGGTCTGGCTGTACGGGACGCCCGCCCGACCCATCCTCTCCGTTCCCCCGCGCGGCGTAGGTCGGCGCAAGCTCCGCCAGCTGGTCGATCACCGAGAGGTCGTGGATGTCCCCCGCGTGCAGGATGTAGTCCACATCGCGAAACGCATGCCAGACCTGCGGCCACAGCTCCGGCCGCGATTCGGGAATGTGCGTGTCAGAGATTAGCCCGATGCGGATAATAGACATAAGTCAGTTCCGGGCTCCCCGGCCACCACGCCTAACGTACCGCAACCGCCATCTTCACGCAGGGCGTGGTGAAGACTCGCCGAACCGGACCTGGGAGGGCCGCCCCCGAGGGCCAGGGAGTTCGCGTCCCGCCCAGGGGGTTCCCACCGCGAGTGGTCTACGCCCGCGCCGCGTCCTTCACGATCCCCGCCTTCCTCCCGTCCTCCAGGAACCGCTCGATGCCCACGTCTGTCAGCGGGTGTTTCAACATCTGCCCGATGAGCGCCGAAGGCACGGTCGCGATGTGCGCTCCCGCCTTCGCCGCCTCCACCACGTGCCGCGGGTGCCGCAAGCTCGCCGCCAGTACCTGCGCCGGCAGGTTGTAACGGTCCACGATCTCCACGATGTCCCGCACCAGCGCCATCCCGTCCTCGCCCACATCGTCCAGCCGCCCCACGAACGGGCTCAGGAACGCCGCCCCCGCGAGCGCCGCCAGCAAGGCCTGGTTCGCCGAAAAGATCAGCGTCACGTTCACCCGGATGCCTTCCCGGCTCACCCGGCTGATTGCCTCCAGCCCTTCGGCGTCTATCGGGATCTTCACCACCACGTTCGGGTGCCACGAGGCGAGCTCCCGTGCCTCTTCCACCAGTTCGTCCGCGGTCCTCGTCACGCACTCCGCCGAAATCGGCCCATCGATCACCTCGGCGATTTCGAGGATCCGCTCCCGGTAGCTCACCCCGCCCTCCTTCGCCAGGAGGCTCGGGTTCGTCGTCACACCCGAGATCACCCCCGTTGCCGCGAGGGCCCGGATCTCGGTAATGGAGGCAGTGTCCAGGAAGAGTCGCATCGCTTGCTCCGGCGGAAGTGGCTTGATGCCTATCCTACGCCCTCGCAGGTCCGGTCAGAGCAGCTCCTGCGGCACTCGCTGCAGCTTGTCGGGGTTGCGGATGATGTACATGTTCCGGATGGTGCCGCCATCGAACTCGGGCACCGCAGCCAGGACCACCTCGCCGCGGTGGGTGAACACCACCCCCGGCTCGCCGTTCACGTCCACGAAGTGCGGCCTCCAGCCGTCCGGGAATTTCTGCGACAGCCCCGTCAGGAACCGGATCACCCGCTCCCGCCCAACGATCGGCTTCAGCGCTGCCGCAGCCTTGCCGCCACCGTCGCTCCACGAGATCGCGTCCTCTGCCAGCATCGTCGTCAGCGTCCCCACATCCCCCACCGTTGCGGCTGCGAGGAAGGTCTGCAGCAGTCGGGCGCGTTCCTCGCGGCTCGGCTGGAAGCGCGGCCGCCTTTCGCTCACACGCGTCTTCGCCCGGCGCCCCACCTGCCTTAGCGATGCCTCGCTCCGCCCCAGCA
>CAYPAZ010000197.1:0-5073 GCA_964408835.1 uncultured Anaerolineaceae bacterium | reverse complement strand
GTAAGAATCTCGATATCTGCGCCCCGCGCGGGGCGCAGATATCGAGATTCTTACGGCGGGCGCTAGTTCAAAGCTCCCTTGACCCCCGCGAACACCCGCCGTTGCCGTTCAACTGACCAGTACATGTACGCCACGTACCCCAGCGCCGCGACGCTGAGCACCGCCGCCACCACGTACCCGTCGCGACTCACGCCATCCCACACGTACCCCAGCGCGAACAGCAGACCGCCCATCAGGTGTGCGATGGCCGTCAGCGCGTTCGCCGGCGCAAGGTCGAAGGGCTCGCTGTGGTACCGCCGCACGATCATCGAAGCCCGCAGCACCAGTGGCAAAGCCCCAAGCGAGATCAGGCTCGCTCCGGGTGCCTCTCCGGCCACCACCAGCGCCACTACCGCGACGAACGGCAGCAGCCCGAGCACCGGATAGAGCAGGGCCGCCCGGCTTCGCCCCAGCCGCACAACCAGCGTCCGTTTCCCGGTTCGGCTATCGGCGTTCGCATCCGGGAACTGGTTGATGTAAAGCACCAGCGCGATAAGCCCCGCCAGCGGTAACGAGGCCAGCGTCGCCGTCCACGTCACCTCGCCAGCCTGGATGTAGTACGCCCCGATGGTCATCAGCACGCCGTAGTTCAGCGCCACCATCACCTCGCCCAGCCCGCGGCCCGCCAGGAACACCGGCCGCGCCGTGTAGAGCAACCCGGACGCCAACCCCGCCGCCCCGATCGCCAGTAACCACGGATAGCCCGCCACCACCAACCCCACCCCGATCGCGACCGCGACACCCGTCAGACCGGTCGCCAGCATCAGGATCTCCGCCGGGGTCGCCAATCCCAACTGGATCACGCGGCTCCCCCCGCTGAACGGTCGCACGAACTCCCGGTTCGCCTCATCGTTGCCGGCCCGGTGGTCGAAGTAGTCGTTGAACAGGTTCGTCCCCGCCTGGATGCTTACCGCCGCGATCACCGTTAGCAGTGCCAGAGCCCACCCGATCTCCCAGCCGGCGTGCCAGGCGAGTGTCACGCCCAGCGTCACCGGCACCACGCTCGCCAGCAGCGAGATCGTCCGCGCCGCCGTCACCCAGTTCCGCACCCGCCGCCACGCGTCCCGCAGGTCGTTCTGCGCCTGCGCGTTCTCAGCGAACTCCACCACCGTCGGCGGCATCCCCGCCACAATCTCGCCAAAGATCCGCATCTTCACCTCGGTCGGCGTCACCTTGATGAAGTCCAGGATGTCGGTCGCGTTGTTCGCCTTCAGATGCGCCACAATCGGCGAAGGCGTGGCCGTAAGCTCCAGTGCCTTCGCGCGCTCCGGCCCGTCGCCGATCAGCTGCGCCCGGCCAGTGACCTCCACCTCGCGCCAGCCGTTCTGCTCTGTCCGCCGGTCCAGCACCAGCAGCGAGAGCGAGGGGTTGTTCGCCAGCTGCAGAGTCTTGGGGTCGTTGCGCATCGTCGCCAGGTAGAAGTTGAACTCGTCGTCGACCGCGAAGTGCATCATCCTCGCCCGCAGCCGGTCGCCGGCGCTCGTGCAGACGGCCACCTCATCGATCGCGTTCAGCGAATCCAGGATCTCTTCGTGTGTGTGGTTCCCAACGACGATGGTCCCCGCCATCTCTGCCTCCAGTACCCGGGCTGGCCCAAACATAGCGCGGGTCCTCCTTGCCGGCTGTCACCTGCCTCACCTCGCCGCTGCAACGAGCCTGCTGTGCAGCGCCCACCGGTCCTGCACCCACCCGTTCCCTACCACTCCGCGCCGACCACCCCCCACATCGCCCGCTCGAACGCCTCGTCGTCCATCGCCTTTCTGGCGTTCATCATGGCCGCGACCCGCGCGGTAGTGGGCCACCGGAGCCGGTGCTCGTCGCTCTCGATCGCGTCCGCGATCGTCGTCGCGACCTTCCCCGCCTCCGTGAGCCCCTCATCGGAACGGTCACCGAGCATCGCCTGGAAGAGTTCAGCGTACGGACCCTCGGCCACTCCGTGCCACTCCTCGTTGGACGTCCAGGCCGTCGCCGTGCCACCGGGTTCCACAATGATGACGCGCACTCCGAAGTGCTCCAATTCATAGTGGAGAGCCTCGCTCAGCGACTCCAGGGCGAACTTCGTCGCCGAGTACGCTCCGCTCAATGGGATAGCAAACCGCCCGACCGTAGAGGAGACGTTCACGATGGTCCCCGAGCCCCGCTCACGCATCTGTGGCACCGTCGCCTGGATCAGCCTGAGGCACCCGAACACGTTCGTCTCGAACATCGCCTTCGTCCGGTCCAGCGGGATTAGCTCCAACGGCCCGGCGACCTCCCACGCGGCGTTGTTTACGAGCACGTCGATTCGGCCCGCCTCGCGCACCGCCTCCTGCACGGACGCGTCGTCGTCCACGTCCAGCCTCAACCGCTGCACCACGTCCAGGTCCGCGAGCGTCTCCGGCCTCCGAGCTGTCGCGATCACCTCATGACCGCGCGCCGTCAGCTCAGCCGCAGTCGCCCGTCCGATTCCTGTCGAGCACCCGGTGATAAGCACGCGCATGGCCGCATTGTGCCCCATTGGGCACCCGCCTCGCGCTACTCCACCGTCGCGCGCCTCAGCACAGCCTTCGTGAACCCCATCGTGTCCAGTTCCCCGCCCAGGTCCCCTGTCCGCTCCCCCGCCCCGATGCACGCGTGGATCGCCTCGATGATGCGCTTGCTCAGCTCGAAGTGGCCGCAGTACTCCAGCAGGTATGCGTACGCCTCGATCGCCCCGGAGGGGTTCGCGATCCCCTTCCCCGCGATGTCTGGTGCCGTCCCCCCGGCCGGGTCGAACACTCCCATCACCGCCTGGTGGCTCGGCGTGAACCCGTACGATGCGCTCGCCCCCATCCCGATCGACCCTATGAGCCCATAGGCTGCGTCGCTCAGGAAGTCGCCGTATTCGTTTGGCGTCACGATCACGTCGTACCGCTCGGGATACATGATCAGGTTCGCCAGCAGCGAGTCGAACAGCTCCTGCCGGTGCTCCGTGTTCCGGTACTCGTCCGCAACCTCGCCCACGATTTCCTCGAACAGCCCGTCCGCGGCCGTCTGGATGGTCCACTTGCTCGTTGAGACCACGCTGTGCCGGTGCCGCTCCGCCAGCCGGAACGCGAAGTGGGCCGCGTGCTCCACCGGCGCCCGCTCCATGATCCGGATGCTCACCGCCGAGTGATAGCCCACCCGGTGCCCCGCGTCCTCATACGTCCCTCCCGTCGCCACCCGCACCACGTGCAAATCCAGCGTCCCCAGGTAGTTCTGGCTCACCCCCGCATACGTCCGGCAGGGCCGGTGGATGACTGCCAGCCCAAGAGCATCCCGCAGGAACTGGTTCGGGCTCATCCCTTCCGTAGCGGTCGGGTACTTCATCGCCGCGCCCAGGGCCCGGCACGCCTCCAGCCCCTCCTCCAGCGCCTCCGTCCCTTCGCGCCGTCGCTCCAGGCTCCAGTCCACCGGACGGAACCCAACCGGGCTCCCCAGCCGCTCGTTCAGCAAGTGGATGGCGTCCCGGAGCTCCCCCGCGATCCCGTCTCCGTTCAGCTCCACAACCTCTCGCATGCGATGAGCCTACCCGCCTCGCCGGCCCACCGCGAGGAGGTAAGAATTCCCCCGCTGTGCTGTCTTGCGCACGGCTTGACCCGGTGCGGTATCCTGAGCGCGCTCCCCCAGGTCGCGCCCTCATCGGAGGTTGCCACCGTGCGCAGCGTTTTCCTGGTTGCCGGCCTGGTGCTCACCGGCCTCCTCGTCCTCCAGCCCTCGGTAGCGCAGGAGACCACCATCAACGTCACCACACTCGATGACGTGGTCGCGGCCGATGGTGAGTGCTCCCTCCGCGAAGCCCTCCAAAACGCCGCTGACCAGGCCGCAACACACGCCGATTGCACCGCCGGCGGCACCACCAACGAGATAGTTGTCCCCGCCGGCTCCATCCTCCTCGATGGTGCCTCCCTCGAAGTCGCCGGCGCGGTCATCATCCGCGGCCAGTCGACCCAGGACACCATCATCAACGCCGGCGGGGAGAGCGGCATCTTCGTCGTCGGACCCGATGCGACTGCTGTCACCATCCGGGACATGGCCCTGGTGAACGGTGCCTCGGCCGGCGGCGGCGCCATCCTTATCGATGCTGCGGGCGAGGTAACGCTCGAAAGCCTTCGCATCCTCGGCTCCCTGGCCTTCGCGGGCGGCGGCGTCATGGTCCGCGGGCCCTCCATAGTCACCATTCTCTCCTCGTCGTTCTCGGGCAACCTCGCCCTGGGCGGCGGCGCACTCTTCACCGATAGCGATGCCGGCGGGTCGCCCGTCGTCTCCATCGAAGGGGGCACGTTTAGCCAGAACAGCGGGGCCACCGGCGGCGCTATCGCCCACTCCACAGGGCACCTTGAGATCGCCAACACCACCTTCCTCAACAACGAGGCCGAAACCCGGGGCGGCGCCATCGCCATGTTTGAAGAGGCGCCCACCGCTGCCATCTCCAACTCCACCTTCAGCGGCAACACCGCGGCCCAGGGTGGTGCGATCGCCGTCTTCGAGACGTTCGCGAATCCCCAACTTACCATCGAAGATTCCACCTTCACCTCGAACGCCGCCGATGCCCCGGAGGCCTCGAACTCACGCGGAGGCGCGCTCTACTTCCAGTTCGGGTCCCTCACCATCGCCCGCTCCCTCCTCGGTCAGAATGGAAGCGGCGTGATGGGCGGTGTCGTCGGCTTCGGTGGCGCCATCTCGGTCGAGGGCCAACCCGGGCGCCTCTCCGCCGTCGCGATTACCGACTCGATCATCCAGGACAACATTGCCGGCTCCGGCGGCGGCGCCTCTATCACCGGCCAGAACGCCGATGTCAGTCTCGCGATCACCGGCAGCACGTTCGCCCGCAACGGAGCCGAGTTCTCCGGTGCCCTCTTCGCCTCCGTCGGCATCATCCAGCTCCTCAACTCCACCTTCGCTGGGGACCTGAGCCTGAGCTCAGTCATCCACGTCGCGAACGCCGGCACTGCCCTCGTGGGCACGCATATCACCATCGTCGCTGGAGCCCCGGAACTCGTTGTGCTTGGGAGCGGCATCGTCGAAGCCGCG
>CAYPAZ010000196.1:0-5130 GCA_964408835.1 uncultured Anaerolineaceae bacterium | reverse complement strand
GCCATCAACACGGTGCTCGGCCTGGCGGTCGACATCGGCAGGCGACGGCCGGTCATCCCCCGAGCGCGGGGCGGGCTGAGCGGCCCCGCCATCAAGCCCGTGGCGCTTCGCATCGTCTTCGATGTCGCCCAGGCGGTGCGGGTACCGGTCATCGGTTGTGGTGGGATCCGAAGCGGCGAAGACGCGATCGAGTTCCTGATGGCCGGCGCAACGGCGGTCCAGGTGGGGACTGCGACGTTCGCGAATCCCCGCGCGCCACTCGACGTTCTCGAAGGCATGGAGTCGTGGCTCGCTCGCGAGGGGTACGAAGACGTGCACGAGGTCATCGGCTGCGCGCTGCCGGCACCGGTGGCCTGAGCGGGGCGTGCCACGCCGGGAGGCCGGTGGCCTGCTACGCTGGTAGGCAGTCCGGGGTGTAGCTCAGCCTGGTTAGAGTGCGCGCTTTGGGAGCGCGAGGTCGACAGTTCGAATCTGTCCACCCCGACCACTCAAGTTCGCCGGCGGGGTAACGACCTCAGCGGTCGGGGACATCCTCGAGGGTTGCCGTCCTTTGCCGCCTGGTGGCGAGGTTGGTCCGGGCATCGTAGGCGCGGTACGTGCTGGCGGGCAGCAGGGAACCAGTGGAGCGGCAGGGTGCTGGGATCTCAGGTCTTCAAGAGGCTTCGGAGGTGATCACTCCTCGCTCCGGCTGCGTACCTACACATGTGTAGGTACGCACCCCCTGCGGGCGCGTTCGCCGACAACAAGCCTACGAGACGAGGTGGCTGGACAATGCCCGAGTCAAGTCTGTACGAACGGCTGGGTGGCGCCTTCGCCATCGCAGGAGTGATCGACCACTTCAGCGATGCGCTCGTGAAGAACCCGATCGTCGGGCAGGGGTCCGAAAATCCGGCCCTGCGAGAATGGCACACGAGCAGTCTGGAGCGACTGCCGGGCCTGAAGTTCATGCGCACCCTGTGGGTCTGCAACGTTGCCGGCGGGCCTTTTGAGTTCTCGGCGACGAAACCAGGGAGCACGCCCCTCGGTTTGGAGGAGGCTCATCGCGCGCTGCGGATCTCTCCTGAAGAGTTCGATGAAGTGGCGGCTGAACTTGGGCGCACGCTCGACTTCTTCAAGGTGCCTCAGCCGGAACAGCAAGAAGTCCTGGCAGCGTTTTCCGCGCACAAGGGCGAAGTCACCGAAGGGCATGCGGCCGCGACGCGGTAGGCCTCAGGGAGCTGGAACCGCTGCTGTCTGAGGCTGGCGCACTCGCCTCCTCCCCTGAACCAGAAAGCACCATCCCTTGCGAGTGAGGCGCTCGGTGGCGGTCTGAGGACCGAACGCCTGTTGGGCCCGGTCTAGCACGCGAGCGACCGTGGTTGGGTCGCGTTGAATCGCGTTCAACACGGATCGTGCGCAGAGGGCGGGAAGGCTATGCCGCCGGGATAGGCCGCCGCCACAACTGGCTGCTCGCCGCCAACACCCAGATCGGCAGGGCAAGCATGGGGATGAAGAAGACGCCGAACAGGAGGACGAGAGCGCAGACGAAGCCGAGCCAGGCCAGCCAGCGGGCGAACACGCCGGTCCGCAGGACTGCCCACGACGTGGCCGCAATGGCGAGCGCCGCCGACCAAGCTCCGCCGATAAGCACGATCCCGTACCCGGCCTGCGGCAGCTGACGGAGGATGTCGGGGTCCTGCGGAAGGGGTGTGTCGCCGAGCTTCTCGGCGCCTGCCGGGGAGATCCAGAAGACCATCCCCGCCAGCAGGAGGCCCACGAACAGCAGAGCGCCGCCGAACGCCACGCTAGCGAGATTGCCAGCCGTGCCCTCGGCCGTCGCGATTCGGCCGCGAATATGCGCCATGAGGAAGACGAACGCAACGCCCGCCAGAGCGAGAAGGTATCCGCCGATGAGGAGCCTGGTCTGGTTGCCGCTGTCCGACCACCACTCGAGGATCTCGGCGTCCGAGTCATCGCCCATGACATCCGCCGAGGTTGCTAGCATCCCTGCCACGAACGCAACGGCGAAGACGACACCGGCGCCTGCCGCCAGCTTTTCCCACGGCACTTCCCGCATGGCACTCCCCTTGATTTGCTGGGCGGATTCTGTGCTTCGCAGGTGTCAGGGTCAACGACGAACTGTCAATTTCCGCACAGACCGCACGCCTCGAAGAACCCGTCCGCCTTTGGGAACTTCGTCCTCGTATGGTGCCCGGCCGCCGCGCTCCCTTCACTGGACATTGCCCCAGCGGCACCGCTGGTATAACACTCGCACGTGACCGAACGCCGGCCTCTCCGCCCGCGCGTCGCGGTGCGGCGTCGCATCCTTCCCGAAACAACGGTCCGGCTCCCCCGCATCAGGCCCGCACGCACCCTCGGGACCGGCGCGGCGGCCATGCTCCTCACGTTCGGCCTGGTCATCCTCGCCGGGACCGTGCTCCTCTGGCTCCCCTTCACCGACGCCGATGGGCAGCACACGACTTTCATCGAGGCGCTCTTCACCGCCGTCTCGGGGGTGTGCGTTACCGGGCTCGTGGTGGTCGATACACAGGAGCACTACAACTTCCTCGGCGAAGTCGTCATCCTCGCGCTCATCCAAATCGGCGGCCTCGGATACATGGTCGGCACGAGCCTCTTCCTCTGGGCGCTCGGCCGCCAGCTCGGGCTCCGGGACCGGTTCATGCTCCGCCAGTACTACGGCGCCCCCTCAATGGGCGAAACCGTCTCCTTCGCGAAGCGCGTCACCATCTACGCCGTGGGTCTCGAAGCTGCGGGCGCGTGCGTGCTCTACATCTCCTTCGTCGCCGCCGGGGTGGGGGCCGATACGGCCGTGTGGTGGTCCATCTTCCACTCACTCTCCGCCTTCAACAACGCCGGGTTCAATGTGACCGGCGCCGATATGAACCTGTTCGTGGGCGAGCCCGCCATCCTCCTCACGATCACCGCGCTCGTCATCCTGGGGGGCCTGGGCGCCCTCCCGGTGCTCACCTTCATGGCCCGCCGCTCGTTCCGGCGCCTGCCCCTGGACCACAAACTCATCTTCGCGACCACAGGGGTCCTGCTGGCTCTCGGCACCCTCTTCTACCTCCTCGTCGAATGGGACAGGGAATTGAGCGCGGCCCAACCAGCCGAACGCCCGGCCGTGGCGTTGTTCCAGGCCTCTATGCCCCGCACCGCCGGCTTCAGCGCCATCGACATCGGCGAAGTGACCGACGAATCCAAGCTGGCGGGCATGGGCCTGATGTTCGTCGGCGGCGCCGCCGGCTCCACCGCGGGCGGCCTGAAGGTCGGCGCGTTCTCCCTGCTCTTCTTTGCGCTGCTGGCGACCATCCGCGGCCGCGAAGAGGTCACCGTCTTCCGGAGGGCCGTGCCCCCTATGATCGTCCGCCAGGCATTGGCGCTTGCCCTGCTGTTCGTGGGCGCCGTGGTCGCCGTGACCATGGCCCTCACCCTGACCCACGACGGCGCCCCGCTGGTCGACCTCCTGTTCGAGGCCGTCTCCGCCCTCTCCACCGTGGGTCACAGCGCCGGGATAACCGCCGACTTCGGCACCACCGGCCGCCTCATCCTGGTCCTGGCGATGCTCATCGGCCGCTTCGGCCCGCTGGTGCTGGTGCTCGAAATGAACCGCTACCACCGCCAGCCGATCTACAAGGTCCCCCAGGACGGCATCCGGCTCGGCTGAAGGCGTCCGGCCGGCGTCGGTCGACCGCAATACGCCGCATCCGTAGAAGCCAAACATGCGGTGTATTTGGGCGGTACACTCCGCGTGCACGGCGCCCGTCTTGGTCGACCTCAACCTGCGACCGCATAGTGTCAGCCGGTCGGGACCTCCCGCCTCCGGCAGAGGCCGCCGTCTGTCGAAACAGCAAGCCGGTGAGCCCATTCCATTGCGTTTAGCAAGTCGTGCCTTGACAGAAGCTTCGGGATGAAACCATGATGCCCAACCGCTTGCTTCCGGGGACGAACACCGCGCATGAAGATCGGCCTGTTCTACGAGCTCCAGACTCCACGACCGTGGGACGGCGACAGCGAGCACCGCGTTATCCAGGAGGCGCTGGAGCAGGTGGAGTTCGCAGACCAGATCGGCATCGACTACGTCTGGGCCGTTGAGCACCACTTCCTGGAGGAGTACTGCCACTGCTCCGCGCCGGAAGTCTTCCTCGCGGCGGCAAGCCAGCGCACGCGGACCATCCGGCTCGGGCACGGCATCGTCCTGACCGCCCCGGAGGTCAACCACCCCGCGAGAGTTGCCGAGCGCATCGCCACGTTGGACCAGGTTTCCAGCGGCCGAGTGGAGTTCGGCTCGGGCGAGGGCACATCTGACATCGAACTCAACGGCTTCGGGCTCCCGCGCGACGCAAAGCGAGGTGCATGGGAGGAGGGGCTCCGGGCGACCATCGCCATGCTCGCTGACGACATCTTCCCCGGGCTGGAAGGCCAGCATGTCCGGATCCCCCGGAGGAGCGTGGTGCCGAAGCCCTACCAGCAACCGCACCCACCCCTCTGGGTTGCCTGCAACCGGACGGAGAAGATCATCGAGGCGGCCCGCCTGGGGATGGGAGCGCTCAACTTCTCCTTCGGAGTGAAACCGGACAAGGCCAGGAAGTACGCCGAGGCCTACTACGGCCAGCTTGCGGCGGGCGTGGAGCCGCTCGGACGGGCCATCAACCCCAACATCGCCATCGTCACCGGCTTCTCCTGCACCCACGATCCGGCGGAAGCCCAGCGCGCCTTCGAGGCAATGCAGTTCTTCGCCCACGCCGTCAACTTCTACTTCAACCCGGGCCAGGAGATGCCAGATCAGATCGACATCCGAGCAACGTTCGGCGGGACTGCGGCCGTAGTTGACGTGGAGTCCGACCCGGCCACCCTCGGCATGTACGGGCCCCCCGAGCTGGTAGCCGCGGCGCTCCGGGAGTACGAAGAGAGCGGGGTAGACCAGGTCATCCTGATCGCACAGGCCGGTGGCTACCCACACGAGATCATCATGGAGTCGCTCGATCTCTTCTGGCGCGAGGTTTGGCCCGAGTTCAAAGCGCGGGACGCCACTGCCTCCTTGGCCAAAGCAAAGCGCCTCTCCGCCCTTACCTCCGCCGCCCCGGTGACCGCCCGGTGACGACTCCGCAGCCACTGCAGGGCCAGGTTGCG
>CAYPAZ010000195.1:0-5130 GCA_964408835.1 uncultured Anaerolineaceae bacterium | reverse complement strand
GCCCCGGAGGCCGCGATGCGGAGGTCGGCTCGCTCCACGAGCATGAACCCTCCGCCCATGGCATAGCCGTTGACGGCGACTATGACGGGCTTGTCGAGGGTGCCTTCGTTGTACGGGTCTTCGAGCTGGACGGTGTCGACCGCGGGGGCGCCGCGTTCGACCGACTCCTTCATATCTTCGCCGGCGCAGAAGGCGCGGCCGGTGCCTGTGAAGATGGCGACTTCCTCGGGGGCATCGCGGAACTGTTGCCAGGCCCCGGCGAGGGCGGTGCGCATTTCCGTGCCGAGGGCATTGAGGCGCTCGGGGCGGTTCATACGGACGACCATGACGCCTTCGGCGCGTTCGACTTCGACGATCGGCACGGGGGACTCCTCGCTACGAGCATACCAATCATGGGCCGGGCGCCCTATCCTCTGGCCATGGCTCGCAGCCGGCCCGCGCTTGAGGGTATTCGCGTGCTTGATTTCACGAGGGCGCAGCAGGGTCCGTTCTGCACGCTGCTCCTGGCAGACATGGGCGCGGAGGTGATCAAGGTGGAGCCACCGGGTGGGGAGATGGGGCGCGCAACGGGGCTCCAGCCGGACGGGTTCTCGTCGTACTTCGAGGGGCACAACCGGGGGAAGAAGGGGATCACCCTCGACCTCCGCAGCCCGGGCGCGGTGGACATCGTGAAGCGGCTGGTGGAGACGTGCGACGTGGTGGTTGAGAACTTCCGGCCAGGTGTGATGGAGCGGCTGGGGTTGGGGTACGACGACCTCTGCGCGATTCGTCCCGACTTGATTTACGCGTCGGCATCGGCATGGGGACGGAAGGGGCCATGGGCGGAGCGGGGAGGCTACGACCACGTAGCGCAGGCGTTGAGCGGGGTGATGTATGAGCAGGGAGAGGGACCGGGTGGGGAACCTCAAGCGCTCATCGGAGGGTTCGCGGACCAGATCGGGGGAATGCTGCTTGCGTTTGGCATTTCCACGGCACTGATGGTCCGGGAGCGGGATGGGTTCGGCCAGCACATCGATGGGTCACTCATCGGGGGGATGGTGGCGATGCAATCGAAGCAGATCGTGGAGTTCCTGAGGACCGGGCTGCAGAGCGGGTTCCAGCGGCGGAGGGCCGCAACCTACACGAACTATGAGTGCGCGGACGGGAGGCACATCGCGATTGCCGCGAACAGCCAGGAGTTCTGGGAGCGTATGTGCGACGCCATCGGGACGCCGGAGTTGAAAGCGGATCCCAGGTTCGCGGAGCCATTCGGGAGGGCGGAGAACAAGGATGCGCTGGTGGAGGCGTTGGAGCAGGCGTTCCGGTCGCGGCCGATGGAGGAGTGGCTGGGGCTGCTGGAGGCGGCGGATGTACCCCATGCGCCCGTGCTGGACTACGAGGGGATGGCGGAGCATCCGCAGTACTGGGCGAACGGCTACCTGCTTGAGATCGACACGCCACACTTTGGCCGGATGAGAGTGCCAGGACCCCCGATTCACATGAGCGCGACACCGCCGGCAGTCCGGGGAGCGGGCCCACAACTGGGAGAGCACACCGAGGAGGTGCTGCTGGCGGCTGGATACACCTGGGCCGACATCGAGCGGTTCAAGGAGAGCGGGGTCATCCGGACGGTCTAGCGGACGGGCCAGAGGATCTCGGTAGTTGGGGGAACCTCGGGGGGGCGATCATCAAGGGCGGTGAGGTAGACCTCGATGGGGTCGCCGGCGGGGTGGAGGCAGCGTTCCATCATCCAGTTGTGGAGCTGGGGGAAGAGGTCACGTAGGCCGGAGTAGGGTCCGAGGAACGTTGTCGCGGCCGCCCTGCCGCCGGCGAGCACCCGGGCTTCGACATCATCGGCGCCCTGCAGCAACCGGGGGGTGCGGAGGCCGATCTCGACGCTGACCATCCCCTCGTCGTCGGGGTCGGGGACA
Source organism: uncultured Anaerolineaceae bacterium (assembly GCA_964408835.1). Classification (GTDB taxonomy): domain Bacteria; phylum Chloroflexota; class Dehalococcoidia; order Tepidiformales; family Tepidiformaceae; genus CAYPAZ01. The sequence goes on along the minus strand of CAYPAZ010000195.1, from coordinate 3,220 downwards.
ACGGCGTACGGGGGGCCGAGGCCTGAGTAGCCACGCGAGTCTCCGAACGCCTGGACGTGGTGGATCGAGTCAACGATCAGGTCGTACCAGCCATTGAACTTGACGCGGCGGTGGACGGAGAGCACGGGGACGGCGGGGTAGCGCTTCAGGGTGAACTCCGGGGTTGGTGGCGGGTTCGGGAGGAGGGAGGCGGCATCGATGAGGCGCTCTACGGTGGCGATGTGGTCGCGGGTTTGTTGTGCCTGGCTGATGAGACGGTTGCGATGGCGTTCGAGCTGGTCACGGGCATCGGGGTCGCCGCGGAGGGCGGCGGAGATAGCTTCGAGGGGCATCTCGACGCGGCGGAGGGTGGCGATGAGTTCGGCGACGTCGAGCTGGGAGACGGAGTAGTAGCGGTAGCCGGTGGCTTCGTCGACGCGGGCGGGGACGAGGAGGCCGATCTCGTCGTAGTAGCGGAGGGCCTTGACGGTGAGGCTGCTGAGACGCGAGAAGCGGCCGATGGTGAGCTCTTCTGCCATGGTGGAACAGTGTAGCGGCGTCATGCCGCCAAATGGATCACCCGGATGTCACAGGAGGGTTAAAGACGTAGCGGGAGCCTGGCGTTTGGTACGATGGGTCCACCGAACACGCAGGAGCTCCACGGAATGAATGCATTGCAGAATGCCGACCCGGAAGTCGCAGCGATCATCGCCGACGAGGAGGTCCGCCAGGTGGAGATGCTCGAGATGATCGCGAGCGAAAACTACGCCTCGGCCGCGGTACTGGAAGCGACGGGTTCGGTGTTCACAAACAAGTATGCGGAGGGTTACCCGGGGAAGCGGTACTACGCCGGGAACGTCCACTCCGACCGGGTGGAGACGGTGGCCATCGAGCGGGCGAAGGCGCTGTTCGGGGCCGAGCACGCGAACGTGCAATCGACTTCAGGGGCGGAAGCGAACATGGCGGCGTACTTCGCGCTGGTCCAGCCGGGCGAGACGATTATGGGGCTGAACCTGGACCAGGGGGGGCACCTGACGCACGGTTCGCCGGTGAACTTTTCTGGGCGGCTGTACAACTTCGTGCCGTACACGGTGGACCGCGAGTCGGAAGCGCTCGATATGGCCCAGGTGCGAGACCTGGCGAAGGAGGCGCGGCCGAAGATCATCGTCGCGGGGTACACGGCATACCCGCGCGCGATCGACTTTGCGGCGTTTGGCGACATCGCGAAGGAGGTAGGGGCGATCCTGATGGTGGACATGTCGCACATCGCGGGGTTGATCGCGGGGGGGCAGCACCAGTCACCCCTACCGGCGGCGGACATTGTGACTTCGACCACGCACAAGACGCTGCGGGGCCCGCGGGGAGCGCTGATCCTGTCGAAGGTGGAACTGGCGGACGCAATCGATAAGGCGGTGTTCCCGGGGACGCAGGGAGGGCCACACCTGCACTCCATCGCAGGAAAGGCGGTGGCGTTCGGCGAGGCGTTGCGACCGGAATTCAAGGACTATGCGCGGAGGATTGTGGAGAACGCGGCGGTGCTCGCTGAGGCGCTACAGGCGGGCGGGTTGAGGCTGGTCTCAGGCGGGACGGACAACCATCTCATCCTCGCGGACTGCAATTCGAAGGGCATCAGCGGGCTGAAGGCGCAGAACGCGCTCCAGGGGGCCGGGATCATCGCGAACAAGAACACCATCCCGAACGACACGCGGTCTCCGTTCATCGGGAGCGGGCTGCGCCTGGGGACTCCGGCGCTGACATCGCGGGGGATGGGTGCGGAGGAGATGAAGCGGGTGGCGGCCTGGATGATCCGGGTGCTGGATGACCCCGATGGGCCGGGAGTGCGGGAGGGGGTGCGCACGGAAGTAGCGGAGTTCGCGCGGGCCTACCCCGTGCCGGGGATTACAGACGCCAAGCCGCTGGCGGCGGTGTAGCTCTACCCGGGCCTACCGCCTACCCTCCACGCTTGATACGGTAACGGTCTGCCGGGCCGGCCCGTCCCCGAGACGGGCAAACCCATCGCCGGCGACGAAGGACCCCGAATGCGGGAGTACGAACTCACAGTCCTCTATGACCTTTCGGTTGCGGAATCGGGCGGGGCTGATGCCTCGGCCGAGGCGCTGACGACGCTGGTAGAAGCGCGCGGGGGCGAAGTGTTGAAGGTGGACCACTGGGGCCGCCGAAGGCTCGCCTACCCGATCGGCAAGGCGTTGGACGCCGATTACGTCGTGATGCGGGCGAACCTGGAACCGGAGGCGATCCTGGAGATCCAGGGGTCGCTGCGGATCAACGAGACCGTCTACCGGCACCTCATCGTCCGGGCGGACGAAATCCCCGAGCCGCCACCACCACGGGAGCCGCGGCTGCCGAGGCCCGAGGCCGCCGATGCCACCCCAGCACCTGGAGCTGCGGTTGAGGAGTCGGACGCTTCGACGCCAGAGGCGCCGGCGGATGAATCCCCGGAAGCACCGGCGGAGGCCTCCGCTCCGGTCGAGGAAGTTGAAGCCGAGGCTGCCACAGAGCTTGAAGCGACGGTGGATGACGCAGCCGAACCGGTCGCTGAAGAACCTGCCGCAGGGGGGGATGCCGAAGCTTCCGGCGACGCGGCTGCGGAAGCCACGGACGAACCAAAGGACGCGTAGACTGCACCCCGGGAGGGTTACACCATGGCTGGCCTCAACAAAGTCATCCTCATCGGAAATGCCGGGCGCGACCCGGAGATGCGCTACACCGCGAACGGGACAGCGCAGACGAGCTTTTCGCTGGCAGTGAGCCGGAACTACCGGGGCTCGGACAACGAATGGAAAGAAGAGACCGAGTGGTTCAACATCGTTGCCTGGGCGCAGCTCGCGGAGCGGCTGAGCCAGACGGTGGCGAAGGGGAAGCAGGTCTACGTGGAGGGACGGCTGCAGACGCGCAGCTGGGATGACGACCAGGGAGTGAAGCACTACCGGACGGAAGTCATTGCTAATCACGTGATGTTGCTTGGCCGCCGCGAGCGTTCGGAGGATGACGATGGCGGCGGCTGGGGCGATGGCCGGGCAGCGGCTGCGCGCGGCGGCCGTGCCTCCGGCGGCGATGTGGACCCCGACGACCTGCCGTTCGAATAGGGCGGCAATCACCCGTCCCCGGCGCATCGAAAGGGCGACCGGGGGACACCCATACGGGAAGGAAACCGAAAGATGACTTCAGAAGAACGATCAGCACCTGAACCGGCAGCCCGCGAGGGGGCACCGCCCCCGCG
>CAYPAZ010000194.1:0-5150 GCA_964408835.1 uncultured Anaerolineaceae bacterium | reverse complement strand
AGAGGGGGCGGCAGACCGTGCCGGCAGCCCCTCCCTGACGGCCGGGGTACTGCTGGGTTGGGCCGGGGGAGGGGCTAGAACGCCCTATCCCCCGGGCGATATCAAGCGGGGGTGGTGGCGGGTTCGGAAGCGGGTTCGGAGTGGGCGCCGTCGCGGGCGGTGAAGTGGAACTCGCCGTCCTTGAAGTCGACCGCGACGCACTGGCCATCGCTGAATTCGCCAGCGAGGACGCGCTTCGCGAGCTCGTTCTCGACGCGGCGCTGGACGGTGCGGCGGAGGGGGCGGGCGCCGTATTCGGGGTCGTAGCCCTCGCGCACGAGTTCGTCACGGGCGGCGGTGGTGAGTTCGAAGTCAATCTGGCGGTCAGCCATGCGCTCACGGACCTCTTCGACGAGGAGGTCGATGATCTGCTCAAGCTCGGCGCGGGTGAGGGGTTCGAAGATGATGACTTCATCGATGCGGTTGAGGAACTCGGGGCGGAAGTGTTCGCGGAGGGCCTTCTCCACGGACTGCTTCAGCTTTTCGTGTTCGGCCTCGCCCTCGACGCGGCGGGTGAAGCCAAGGGTTGCCCGCTCCTGGACACCGGTGCCGAGGTTGCTGGTCATGATGATGACGGTGTTCCGGAAGTCGACGGTGCGGCCATGGCCATCGGTAAGGCGGCCGTCATCGAGGAGCTGCAGGAGGGTATTGAAGACGTCGGGGTGAGCCTTTTCGATCTCGTCGAAGAGGATGACCTGGTAGGGGCGCCGGCGGACGGCTTCGGTGAGTCCGCCGCCTTCGTCGTAGCCGACGTAGCCGGGCGGGGAGCCGATGAGACGGCTGACGGTGTGGCGCTCCTGGAACTCGGACATATCCATGCGGAGGAGGGCATCGTCATCGTCGAAGAGGTATTCGGCGAGAGCTTTGGCGAGCTCGGTCTTCCCGACCCCGGTGGGGCCGAGGAAGATGAAGGAGCCGATGGGGCGCCGGGGGTCCTTCAGGCCCGCGCGGGCGCGGCGGATGGCATCGCTGAGGGCAACGATGGCCTGGTCCTGGCCGATGACACGCCCGTGGAGCGCTTCCTCCATACGGAGGAGCTTCTCGCTCTCCGTTTCTTCGAGGCGGGAGACAGGGATGCCAGTGACCTGACCGACGAGGCTCGCGATGTCTTCGGCGGTGACAGTGAGGTCAATCTTGTGTTCGGCGGCCCAGGCCTGCCGGCGGGTGGCGTACTCCTCCTGGAGTTGGAGCACCTGCTGGCGGAGATGGGCGGCGGCTTCGTAGTCATCCTTCTCGGCGGCGGCTTCGACTTCGAGCTTGAGGGCATCGAGGCGCTGCTGGATATCGCGGATGTCGTCGGGGAGGGACTGGGCATCGATGACGTGCTTGCTGGCTGCCTCGTCGATCAGGTCGATTGCCTTATCGGGGAGGTGGCGCTCGGTGACATAGCGGCTTGAGAGCCGGGCGGCGGCTTCGAGGGCTTCATCGGTGATCTCGACCTTGTGGTGAGCTTCGTAGCGGGCGCGGAGGCCGCGGAGGATGGCGATGGTGTCGTCGATGGAGGGTTCATCGACGTAGACGGGCGCGAAGCGCCGCTCGAGTGCCGGGTCCTTTTCGATGCGGGTGCGGTACTCGTCGAGGGTTGTGGCGCCGATCGCGTGGAGTTCGCCACGGGCGAGGGCGGGCTTCATGAGGTTGGACGCGTCGATGGCGCCTTCCGCACCGCCGGCACCCATGACGGTGTGGAGCTCATCGATGAAGAGGATGACTTCGCCGGCGGACTGTTTGACCTCTTCCATGACGGCTTTGAGGCGCTCTTCGAATTCGCCGCGGAACTTGGAGCCGGCGACCAGAGCGCCCATATCGAGCGCGAGGACGCGCTTGTCTGTGAGGTTCGCGGGAACATCACCGGAGGCGATCTTCTGGGCGAGGCCTTCGACGATGGCCGTCTTGCCGACCCCGGCTTCGCCGATGATGACGGGGTTGTTCTTGGTGCGGCGATTGAGGATCTGCATGACGCGCCGGACTTCGACTTCGCGGCCGATGACGGGGTCGAGCTTGTTTTGCCGAGCGAGGTCGGTGAGGTCAGTCGCGTACTTCTCGAGCGCCTGATAGCGGCTCTCGGCGGTTGGACTGGTCACGCGGCTCTTGCCCCGGACTTCGGCGAGGGCCTGGTAGATCCGCTCTTTGGTGACTCCGAGTTCAGCCAGGAGGCCAGTAGCACCGCTCTCTTCGTTGTCTGCGATGGCGATGAGGAGGTGTTCGACGCCGACGTATTCGTCCTTGAGGCGTTCAGCTTCGGCGTTGGCCACTTCGAGCATACGGACGACTTCGGGCGTGGTGTAGATCTGGACGACATCGTGGGCGAGCTTCGGCATGGCCTGGAGCATCTGGCCGACGCGGTCACGGAGCCGAGTGGGGTCGACTTCGAGTTTTTGGAGGACCTGGAGGGCGAGCCCGCCCTGCAGGCCGACGAGCGCCGCGAGCACGTGGGGGACACCCCACTGGGCGTGGCGCTGCTGTCGCACGAGTTCCTGGGACTGGGCGAGAACCTGTTGGGCCTGCTCAGTGAATCTGTCTTGTCGCATCATGAAGGGGGTCTCCAGTCTTCGGGGCGTTGGTAGTCGGGGCGGGGTTGGGCCGGGGCGTCATGCTTCGGGACCCAGCCCCCTGCCGGTGTAGGGGGCGGGAAGGCGGACGGAGCGGAGGCGGTCCAGTTCGCGGCGGACGGATTCAAGTTCGCGGTGCATGCGGCGCATTTGTTCCGACATGCGGAGGATGACATCGACGCCGGCGAGGTTTACACCGAGCTCTTCTATGAGGCGCTGCACGGTGCGGACCCGCTCGATATCGGCGTTGGAGTACATGCGGATGTTGCCTTCGGTACGGCGCGGGTTCACGAGCCCTGCGCGCTCGTAGTACCGGAGAGTCTGCTGGTGGACGCCGAGGAGGCGGGCGGCAATAGAGATGACATAGATGGGGTCGTCATCGGCAACGCCGTTGCGGTCGGTGGGCCGATCAGCCATGGACGTTCACCTCGGCGCCGGAGCGGAGCTGTTCGAACAGGCGCCGTTCCTCGGCGGAGAGTTTGCCGGGGAGACGGGCGTTCACACGAGCGTGGAGGTCGCCGCGGCGGCCGGGGTCGCTGAGGTGGGGCATACCCTTGCCTTTTAGGCGGAAGACGCGGCCGTTCTGGGTGAGCTCGGGGAGGGTGAGCGCAACGCGGCCATCGATCGTGGGGACGGTGACCTCTCCACCGAGGACGGCATCGACCACGGGGACTTCGACTTCGGTGTGGAGGTCATCGCCCTTGCGATCGAAGCGGCTGTGCGGGAGGACGGTGACGACGAGATAGAGGTCGCCGCGTGGTCCGCCAGCGCCTGGTTCGCCTTCAGCGGGGACGCGGACGCGCGATCCGGTGCGGACGCCTGCCGGGACCTTGACCTCGATGCGCCTCGGGCGCGAGGTCAAGCCTTCGCCGTGGCAGTTGTGGCAGATGGCGGAGCCAACCTTGCCGCTGCCGCCACAGGTGGGGCATGGATCGAAGGCGTTGAGTTGGACGGTGCGTGTGGTCCCGCGGAAGGCCTCTTCGAGAGTCAACTCGGCGGAGGCTTCGACATCGCGGCCACGGCGGGGGCCCCGGGAGGCGCGCTCGCGGCCGAAGAGGGTATCGAAGACGGAGCCGAAGTCGCCACCGTCGGTGAATTCGAAGCGAGTGTTGCCCTGGGGGCCATTGCGGACCCAGGAGCCAGCGGACTGCTGGCGGCGCATCTCTTCGATCTGGTCGGCGTGTTCCCACTGATCGCCGTACTTGTCGTACTTCTTGCGCTTGTCGGGGTCGGAGAGGACTTCGTAGGCGGCATTGACCTCTTTGAAGCGCGTTTCCGAGGCGCGGTCGTTGGGGTTCACATCGGGGTGGTGTTTTCGGGCCAGCTTGCGGTAGGCGCTGCGGATCTCCTTATCCGTTGCGCTGCGGCTGAGGCCGAGGGTTTCGTAGAAGTCCTTCGCCATGTAGTGAAATCATAGCGGTTCATCTCCGTGCTGACAACGGCGCGTGGGACTTCTTGATAATGACCTTAGCAGAGTCCTTGACAGTCCGAAGGGCCGTTGGTATCGTTCTCTCGCCAATTCAGAACATGGAAGAAGGAGGAACCTCACAATGACCACCCTGACCCGCTGGGACCCGTTCCAGGAGCTGGCGACCATGCGGACAAGCCTGGACCGAGTGTTCGACCAGGCGTTCCCGCGAATGCCGGCGCTCTTCAGGAATGGGGAGGACTTTGGCTCGGCCTCGCTGAGCCTGAACGTACGCGAGAACGCCGAGGGCTATGTCGTCGAAGCCGCAGTGCCGGGCGTTGACCCGAACGATGTGGAGATCCAGGTCGACGACGATGTCCTGACGATCCGCGGCGAGTTCCGCCAGTCGGACGAGGCGAAGGACGAGGAGTACGTCCGGCGCGAGATCCGCTGGGGGGCGTTCGAGCGGTCGTTGCGGTTGCCGCCGACGGTGGATGCCGAGAACGCGTCGGCCCAGTTCGAGCATGGGATCCTGAAGCTGACGTTGCCGAAGAAGCCAGAGGCTCGGGCCAAGACGATCAAGATCACGCCCCCGGGCGTGATCGAGGGTGAGAAGAGCGAGTAGCGCGTCCCACACAGGCGAGTAAAGGGGAGGCCCCCTCCTGCCGAAAAGGCTAGAGGGGGCCTTTCTTCGCGCCGGGAGGTGTAAGGGAGTAAAGGCGGTCCCGCCTTTACTTACGTAAAGTTGGCGACCGAGACGAGGGGCTCTACGCTGGGCGCGCCCGCGCCCCCGAATCGTCCGAGGTAGAAGTTTGAAGAGATGGAGCTCTCTCGCCGGGGCAGTCGTTGCCTTGAGCATGGTCGCATGTGGTGGCCTGGCGACTGCGGAGCCGGGCACGGACCAATCCGCACGGCCCGAGCACGAGGAGGCGATCGCGGCGATCCGGCTCCCGACGAACACTGCGACGCCAAGACCGACGGCGACGAACACCGTGCCCCCGACGGCAACGGCGATCCCAACAGCGACGCCAACGCCGAGCCCGACGCCGATCCCACCAACGCCAACGCCGGTGCCACCCACGGCGACGCCGATGGCGACTTCGGGGCTTCAGCCGGCGCCGTGGTCGGTCTCGCCGACCCGGACGGGAGCGGCG
>CAYPAZ010000193.1:0-5173 GCA_964408835.1 uncultured Anaerolineaceae bacterium | reverse complement strand
AACCGCGGCGCCGGAAGCCTCGTTCGTCACGGTCGCGTCCCAGACCTGGGTGGTCCGGCCGCCGTGGACGAGGCGCGCCTCGCAGGCGATGGCTCCGTCGCGGGCGGTACCGAGGAAGTTCGTCTTTAGCTCCACCGTAGTGAAGCCCTGCGCGCCTTCCGGAAGGGAGACGACGCAGCCGAAACCCGAGGCGGTGTCGGCGAGCGCGATTACCGTGGCGGCGTGGAGATAGCCGTTCGGCGCGAGGACCTCGGGGCGAATCTCGAGCCGACCAGTCACAAGCCCATGCTCGAAGTGGGTGAACTCCACTCCAACGAGCCCGGGGAGGGTGTGTTTAGCGCGCTCCAGGAGGAGCGCCACGGTTTGATCCAGGGTCTGGTTATCCATCTGACGCAGTCGTGGCCGCCGCGGCTTGCGGTCGCGGCGGTGGTGAGGGTTCGGGAGCGGGGACGCTCGCGGGGCGGCGGTACCGGATGAAGAACGCCGCGGCGGCAGCCACGAGCGAGATTACCACGCCGACCTGAGCGAGCCTGACGAAGCCATCGACGATCGCCTGGCGCGAGATAGCCAGCACGGCGCCTTCGCCAGCGGGGACCATGTGTTCGGAGGATTCGGTGACCTCGACCGCAGCCGGGCCGGTGACGCCTGCTTCGGTGAGCCGGGCGGGCACCTCGGAGTCGACGTACTGGAGGAAGACGGCGCCGAAGATCGCGACGCCGAGGGCGGTGCCGATGTTGCGGGACATGGTCAGCGTGCCGGAAGCGAGGCCCGACTTGGCCATCGGGACGGCGCTCATGACCGCGAGCGAAGTTGCGGACATCACGAGCCCAATGCCCAGACCCCGGAGGAGGAACGCAGGGAGGAGCCCGCCGACATAGCGGTCGTCGACATCGAGGCGGAGGAGGTAAAGGAAGGAGAGCGCGACCGAGATTGAGCCAGCTATGACTATCAGCCGAAGCCGGTGGCCCAGACGCTGACCGATGATGCCCGAGAGCGGCATAAGGGCGGCGACCAGCGCCGTGGCGGGCAGGAAGGCGAAGCCGGCTTCGAGCGGGGAGAACCCCATGAAGTTCTGCATGTAGAGGCTGGTGAACGGCTGAGACCCGAACACCGCCGCCGAGAACAGCATGGCGCTCAGGCTGGCCATCACGAACGGCCCGGAGCGGAAGAGGGAGAGGTCGACCAGCGGATGGCGGCGGCGCAACTCCACGAGGATGAACACCGGCAACAGCGCGAACCCCACAAGGAAGCAGCCAACGATGAGTGGCGAGCCCCAGCCTGCAGCGTTACCGCGCGTGACCGCGAACATGAGCGTGAAGAGCGCTCCCGCGAGCAGGACGAGGCCGGGGATGTCGACCGAGCGTGGTGCGGACTCATCGCGAGACTCGCGGATGAAGGCGTAGGCCATCACTACCCCAATGAGACCGAGCGGGAGGTTCACGTAGAAGATCCAGCGCCAGCTATCGCCCGAGACGAGGAGCCCGCCAAGGATCGGCCCGGCGATGAGCCCGAGCCCGGAGACGCCGCCCCAGATCCCGATCGCCAGCCCCCGCTGCTCGGGCGGGAACGCGTGGGTGATGATGGACAACGTGAGCGGCATCATGATGGCGGCGCCGAAGCCCTGGAGCAGGCGGGCCGCTATGAGTTGCTCGATGGACTGCGCGGCGCCGCAGAGGAGCGACGCGAAGACGAAGACCACGAGGCCGGCCATGTACATGCGCTTGCGGCCGAAGATATCGCCGATGCGGCCCATGGCGATGGGGAAAACGGCGGTGACCATCACATAGCCGGAGACGGTCCATTCGGCGCGGGAGAGGTCGGCGTTGAGGGTGCGGGTAATGGCAGGGAAGGCCACGTTGACGACGAAGGTGTCGACCATCAGCATGCCGAGGCCGAGACAGGTGGCGAAGAGCGTAAGCCACTTCGAAGGGGAAGCCTGGGGTCGGAGCATCGGACCTTCCCGCCGGTGTTGGTGGCAGTGTTCGTGATTTCAAGTTACTTGTCAATAGCTAGTGACCAGCAACGGTGGCCGCTCCCGTGAAGGTTTGGGCATACTGGGTTGGTGCCCAACCGGAACCTGTTCACGATGCTCTCCGCGTACCGTCCGGGTTCAACGGCGAGCCCGTTTGAGAACTACTGCACATCGGCCCTGGCTTACTTCCTGAACCAGGGCCACGAGGGCCTGGGCAGGCTCTTCTCCGAAGCCGCGGCCGCACCAGGCGAGCGTGTCCGGGAGGCGTGGCCCCAGCGCGAACCGGCGCCGGGCGTCGCATGCGACCTGCTGCTGGAGCTCAGCTCGGGACAGCCGGTGATTGTGGAGGTGCAGGTGGAGGCAGGCGCGGACCAGGAGCACCTCCCGACCCTCCAGGGGGCTGCGGCAGCCTGGTTTCCTGGGGCTGCGTTCGTCATGGTTTGTCTCTCGACGGTGGACGCGCCACGCGGCTGGGCTGCGATCAGCTGGCGGACCATCGGAGACCTGTTGCGCGGGGAGGAGTCTGGGCTGGGGCGGGAGTTCGCGGAGTTCATCGACCGAGACGTCCTGGGGCTGGGAGCGGTGCCGCTGGACGAGGCGATCGCGACGAACCGGCTGTACGCACTCGGGGCGGCGGCGGTGCGGCGCCGATTCGGCGAGCAGACCCGCTACGTCAACAGCGCCTCGCGTCCGATGGGCGGACGTTACCGCTACATCGGCACGACGTTCTCGCTCGACGGGAGCGAGATGAACTTCTGGATCGGGCTGGTCAACGAGTCGATCCCGCTGAGCGACCATTACTACCTCATGCTGGCGAGCAAGGAAGAGCCAGTCGACGCGCCATCCGACCACCCGCGCGCGACTTCAGAGTGGAAGTGGGGTCACTGGACAACGCAGGGCCGCGTCGTCAGGCCGTTGACGGCCGAGACCTACGATGAGCTGTTGAGGCGGATTCGAGCGTAGCAGGTCAGGCCCCGCGGAGCGTCCGAAGCTGCTGAGCGTGGTCCTTGAGGTGGGCGGGAATGATGAGCATTACCCGCTCCAAGGGGATCTCGCCTCCGAGCTGCGGGGCGACCACGATCTGGTCCAGCTGCTCATCGCGGACCTGGCGCATGACCTTGAGCAAGGCTTCGTGGTTCCGCTCTGTGGCTGTGGCGGCTGCCTCGGCGGTTTCACAGACTGCGGGAGCGCGCTCGGGTCCTTCGAGCTTGAGGTTGAACGCGATCCCGGCAGCGAAGAACGTGGCTGCTCCCGCGAGATGCTCCGCCACCTGGCGAGGTGACCAGGCGTCTTCGCCTTCGCCGGATTCCGGTTTCGTTTCCCAGTGTGGGCCGGAGAGCTTCAGCTCCTCGAGATAGGCGGCGAGGTTGCTCTCGGTTTCCGAGCAGACCTCGTCAACGGTGGTAGTGGCCAAGGGTTCCTCCGAAGAATGGTGCGGCTCAGAGTCTGCCCGGCCTGAAGCTGCCGGGCAATGAGCGGTCACCCCGGCCGGGCACGTCGCAGGGGCTCGGGTACGAGCGCGTAGAGCACGACGGCACCGACCACGCCGATACCAGCCGTGGCGACGCAGGCCGCGCCGAGGGACGCAGCAGCCGTGACCCCAGACACGACGAAGGGTCCGCCAGCAGTCCCGAGGTCGCCGACAAGCCGCCAGACGCCAAGGAACTCTCCCCGGCCGATGGAGGGCGAGAAGTCGGAGCCGAGGGTCATGTTGATCCCGCTGCCGAGGCCATTGCCGAAGCCGGTCACCAGGCCCGCGGCGGTCAGGCCAACGAAGCTCCCGGTGAGGGGCACGAGGGCGAGGCCGATGGACATCACCACCAGACACGGCACGCCGGCCCACTTGCGCCCAAAGCGGTCCATCACCACGCCGACGGGATAGAACAGCGTCATGTCGATGGCGGACGAGAGGCCAAAGATAATGCCGATCTGGCTCGCATCGAGGCCGATATGATCGCCCCAGAGGGGTATGAGCGCCTGGCGGGAACTGCGCAGCACCTGGATCGCAATCGTGGCGACGCCCGCGGTGGCGAAGACCTTGCGGTGCTCCAGGACGACGTTGCGGATCCTGAGGTGTGCACCGCTGGCGCTCTCGTGAGTTCGACCTTCCGGGTCGCGGACGAGGAAGAAGAGCGCGGCCGCGGCGGCGACGGCGAGACCGGCCTGGACGTAGAACGCTGCTTCGAGCCCGAACCCGTGGGCGGCAAACCCGCCGAGCACCGGCCCGATGAAGTTGCCAATCCGTGTGACGCCGCCCATGAGCGAGAGCACGCGGCCGCGGTGGGCGAGTGGAGTGACTTCGGTGGCGAAGGAGAGCCGGGCGAGGAGCCATACCGCCCAGGCACAGCCCATAACGAAGACCAGGACCGCGTAGATCACTGGCGACGGGCTTAACCCCGCACCGACAGCCACGACAGCAAGGGCGAGCGTCCCGAGGAGCATGGCGCCACGCTCACCGAATCGCGAGACGAGCACGCCGGCGGGGATGTCGAAGACCATGGTTCCGATGCCTCGAAAAGCAACGATCGCGCCAGCGGCGGCGACGGAGGCGCCGAGTTCGAGCGCGAACAACGGCAGCACGGGGATGACAGCCCCCTGGCCGACGGCGAAGAGGAAGGTGGGGAGGTAGACCGAAAGCGCGAGCGATCGGACACGGAAGGGCTCGGTGGGTTGCACGCAGGAGGGATTCTAGGCGGGGGCGCGGTTGGGTGGTCGGCTCAGGAGAGCCGGACGACGGTGCGGCCGCGGATCTTGCCTTCGAGGATGCGGCGGAGCACGGACGGCAGATCCTCCAGTTCGGCTTCGACCGCGATGGACTCGGTGAGGCCGCGGGGCTTGAGGTCCGTGGCCAGCCGCGCCCAGACGCGCTCGCGAATATCCATGGGAGTATGGACGCTCTCAATGCCGAGGAGGTTCACGCCCCGGAGGATGAACGGGAGGACGGTGGTGTGGAGTTCGACGCCGCCGGTGTTCCCCGAGAGGGCGATGGACGCACCATAGCGCATGGTGCGGGCGAGGTACGCCGTTGTCGCGCCGCCGACGGGGTCGATGGCGCCGGCCCAGCGGGCGGAGTCCATGGGCCGTTGCTGAGGGGCGCTGACCTCTTCGCGCGACAGGATCAGGGTGGCGCCCAGGTCGCGGAGGAACGCCGCCTCTTGGGGCTTGCCGGTGCTGGCGGCAACCTCGTACCCGAGCGCGGCG
>CAYPAZ010000192.1:0-5183 GCA_964408835.1 uncultured Anaerolineaceae bacterium | reverse complement strand
ACGCGCTGGCCGGAACTCAAGGAAGGCGTTGAGCATGTTCCTACCTGGGATGGCTCTATGACATCCTCCGCGATCTCGACTGGATCGGGAGCTACGATCGCCCTATCTACCTGATACTCAGGAATTCGCACGCTGGATTTACGCGCTGGTACGCCGAGATGTGCGACCTGGCACTGGTACTCAACTGGGTCCGTGAGTGGTGGGCGCGCCTCCCGCGTGAGTTCGTGGCGTTCTACTGCGGAGACTAGCATCACGCGCCAGTGGTGTCCCCGATCGCCACGGTCACGCACAATCCTCCGAGCCCAACTCCCGCCAGTACCGGGCTTCCTACCACGAACCCAACCACCCCACCCCGAGCAGCGCCGCCTCCACAAGTCCGCCCGCGAACGCTTTGCTCACCATATCCAGCAGTTCGACCGTCCGCGCCCGCACCATCATGCTCAACTTCTCCCTTCTCCCTTCTCCCTCATCCCTCACCCCTCATCCCTCCCACCCACTCTCCCATCTCCATCCCTACCGCCACCGCCCCCGCCACCTTCCCCCACCCCTCCCGCAGCTGCACCACCACCTCGTCCGGCGTCCCCTGCACCACGAACGTGTCCACCATCTCGTCGCTCACCAGCCGTGTCATCTCCTCCCACCGGCTCTCCAGCGCCAGCGACTGCAGCCGCCCCGCCACATCCCCCCACCCGTGCACATCCCACACCGCCCGGTACGACCGGTCCCCACCGTACATCGCCACCGCCCTCCGGTACTGCTCCCGGCGCTTCGAGACCTCCTCCCGTGCCCCCACCGCCAGCCACGGCTGCGCGCACACCTCCACCTCCGAAGCACTCCGCCCCGCTCGTTCCGCCGCCCGCGCGATCTCCGGCAGGAGCATCTCCCGCGCGTACTTCACCGTCGCGAACGCCGGCAGCCGCAGACCATCGCACAACTCCCCCGCGATTCGCGCCATGTAAGGCCCTGCCCCCGCCACCGTCACCGGGATGCGAGGATGCGAACTCCGCCCCGGGCTGTACTCCGGTGTCATCAGCGAGAACTGGTAGCTCTCCCCCGCGAACTGCAGCCGTGTCCCCCCTGCCTCCCACGAATCCCAGATAGCCCGCAGCGCCTGGATGTACTCCCGCATCCGCGGCCCCGGCGAAGACCACTCGGAACTGTATCGCCGCAACACATGCCCCTTCACCTGTGTCCCCAGCCCCAGCTGGAACCGTCCCCCGCTCAGCTCCCGAAGGTCCCACGCCAGCTGCGCCGTAACCATCGGACTGCGCGCGAAAGCAATCGCGATCGAAGTCGCCAGCTCCACCCGCTCCGTCACGCTCGCCGCCAGCGCCAGGGGCAGGAAAGGGTTGTGCGAAGTCTCCGCCGCCGTCACGCGGTCGTAGCCGAGCTGCTCCGCCCGCTGCGCGGCCTCCGCGATGTCCCCCCGCCCCACAACCGGCAGCGCGACTTCGACCTTCATTCCAGCGAAGCCACCATCGATGCCAGCTGCCGTGCGTGGTCCCAGTTGTGCGCCTCGATGAACACGGTCCACTCGCGCCAGTTCATCTCGCCGAGCATCGAGTGCTCCCACCGGTACTCGAGGAATGCCCCGGGATCAGCAGCCCGCAAATGCTCGTAGAGCGAGTCCAGCGCCTCCCGGTTCTGGCGCAGGAGGTCCTCCTTGCCGCCCTCCGCCGCCGGGGGGCCATCCGCCGGTAGCTCGCCCGTCAGGGCAACCCAGAGAACCTTCCCGGCCACCTCCAGGTCCGTCTGCACCACATGCCGCAGGCACTCCAGCACCGACCACTCATCCCCCGCCGGCACCATCGCCATGACAGGATCCGGCACCCCACCAACCGCCCGTTCCACCGCCGCCACCTCGGACTCGATCCCTGCGATCATCTCCTCCACCGACCGCTTCTCAGCCTCGGCCCTCAACCACTCCCGGACTTCGCCGACATCCATAGCTGTTGAACGCTATCGCCGCGCCCCTCCCACCGCAACACCCGCTGCCGCGGCTGACCGTCCGAGGCCCCCTCGTCCACGTCACAGCGCGGCATCCTCTCCCCCCGTTCCGGCCTTCCGCCATGCGCGGAGCCGCTGCATCCCCAGCCCCACACGCTCCTCCGAGACCCTCTCCCACCCCTCCCCGGGTACCTCGTGCCAGGCGTGGTCCACGACGTATAGCCGGCCTCCTTCTTCCACCACCCGCGCCGCTTCCCCCACCATGGCCTCGGCCACACCCGGCGGCACGTGGCCCAGCACGTGTACCATCACCGCTGCGTCGAACTCCCCGTCGGCGAAGGGCAGGGCCGTCCCGTCCGCGTGCCGGACCTCCACCTGCGGGAGGCCCTCCGTGCGGCTCCCGGCCCGCTCCACCATGTAAGGCGAAAGGTCGACGCCCACCACCCGTGCGTTGGCCAGGCTCCGTCCAAACTCCCGCAGGTACCACCCCGGCCCACACCCGACCTCGAGGATCCGCTGGCGGCGGTCGGCCCTCAGGTGCGCCACCAGCCTCCGCCGCGTCCGCCCTTCCGTCCGGGTCGTGTAGAGGTTCCGCACCCAACGGTCGTAGCGCCGCACGCTCCGTCGAGAAAGATACCCCGCCGGCAAAAAGTGCCAGCGCTGCAGATACCATTCCGGGTACTCGATCCCCGCCTCCGCCCCGGGAGCCGTCCGCGCCGCCTCCACCAACCGCCTCGCCCGCTGGCGGTTCAGCCGCTGCCATCGCTTGAACACGCTCAGAAACTACACCCGCCTCGCCCTACCCGCAGACCCCTGACCCACCTTACCCCTTACGCCGCTCCCCCCTACCCTCCCCTCAATGGACGACCTTCTCCGCGCCATCGTCCTCGGCATCGTCCAGGGCCTCACGGAGTTCCTCCCCGTCTCCTCCTCGGGCCACCTCATCCTCGTCCCCGCCCTCTTCAAGTGGCCCGATCAGGGCCTCGCATTCGATGTCGCCCTCCACCTCGGCACGCTCCTCGCCCTCCTCGTCTACTTCGCCCGCGACTGGGCCCGCATGGCCACCACCGGCGCGGCCGACGCCTTCCGCCACCGCCTCGATGTGCGCTCCTACGACGACCACTCCCGGCTTCTGCTCCTCATCGCACTCGGGTCCATCCCCGCAGCCATCGTCGGCATCCTCTTCGACGATTGGATCGAGGAGAACGTCCGCCAGGCGTGGCTCGTCGCCGTCATGCTCGCGGGAGTCGGGGCCATCATGTTCGTCGCCGACCGTCGGGCACGCCTCAACCGCCGCCTCGACTCCATCGGTCCTGTGGACGCGATTCTCATCGGCCTCGCCCAGGCTTGCGCCCTCATCCCCGGCGTCTCCCGCTCGGGCGCAACCATCACCGTCGGCCTCTTCCGTGGCTTCAGCCGCGATTCCGCCGCCCGCTTCGCGTTCCTCCTTGGCACCCCCGCCTTCCTCGGCGCCGGCCTCCTCAAGCTCCCCGACATTACCGAAGCGTCCGGCAGTGAGTGGGGCGAACTCGCCGCCGGCTTCGCCTGCGCCACCGTGGTTGGCTTCCTCTCCATCCACTACCTCCTTCGCTTCCTCCGCACCAACACCCTCATCCCGTTCGTCGTCTATCGATTCGGAGTGGCCGCCATCACGCTGGCTATCGCCGGTTTCCGCGTCTCCTAGAGACCTCCCGTACCCTCTGTGTCCTCTGTGGTTAGAATCCCCCCGATGATGCTCGAAAAACTCAACCTCCAGGGCCGCTCCGCTATCGTCACCGGCGGCAGCCGCGGGCTGGGCCGCGAAATGGCGCTTCACCTCGCTGAAGCTGGCGCCGACGTTTGCCTCGCCAGCCGCGGCGCCGAAGTCCTCGAAAAAACCGCCGCCTTCATCCAGTCCCGCACCGGCCGGCCTGTGCTCACCGTTCCCACCGATGTCCAGTCCAGCGAGCAATGCGATGCCCTCGTCGCCCGGACTATCGAACAGTTCGGTAAGCTCGACATCATGGTCAACAACGCCGGCATCGGCGATGCCCGCGGGCGCGGCACCACCATCACCACCATGGAAGACTCCGATTGGATGGACACCATCGAGGTCAATCTCTTCAGCACCTTCTACTGCACTCGCGCTGCAGCCCGGCACATGGTCGAGCGCGGCGGAGGGGGCGCCATCGTCAACGTCGCCAGCGGCACCGCCCTCCGCGGCTATCCACAAAGCTTCGCCTACGCCGCAGCCAAGGCAGGCGTCATCTCACTCACGAAGTCCTCGGCCGCTTCCCTCGCCGGCGAGAACATCCGCGTCAACTGCATCATCCCCGGCTTCCTCGCCCAGGCCCCACCCGCTTCCCAGGAAGACGCTGCGCTCCGGCTCAGCCGTGGCCGCCTCAATACCTCCGGCCGCTTCGGGGAGGCCTGGGAGATGGGGCCCCTGGCCGTCTTCCTCTGCTCGGACGCGTCCGCCTACATCACCGGCGAGTCCTTCGTCATCGATGGTGGCGGCCTCTCCGGAGGTATCGCTCCCACCGGCTTCGCCCCGGCGTACGACCTGGGGGCCACCGATGCCTGATTGGGACCGCAAACCCGGGTTCGACCTCACCGGCAAAAGGGCGCTCGTCGTCGGCACGGGCAACCCCGCCGGCCGCGCCATCGCCCTCGCTCTTGCCGAAGCCGGCGCCGATGTCGCCGTCGCCTCAGCCACCCTCGATGGCGACGAGGTCATGGCCGCGAAGCGCGCCTCGAAGGCTGTCGCCGACCTCGGGCGCGCCACCATGTCCCAGGGCTGGGATGTCACCCTCCCCACCAACGTCCAGGTCGGCCTGAAGCAGGTGGTCAAGGACTTCGGCCGTCCCTCCATCGTCGTCTACAACGCCGACCTGCCGCTCGCAAAGCCCATCACGAAGGTCACCGATTCCGAGTTCGGCCGTGTCCAGGCGGTGAACCTCAACGGCGCCTTCTACACCGCCCGCTCGTTCTTTCGAGAACTCCCCGATGGCGAACCCGGCCGCCTCGTCTACGTCTCTTCCGTTCTCGGCGACCGCTCGACAATCAACATGTCCGCCTACACCGCGGCGAAGGCCGGGGTGAACGGCCTCGTTGTCGCCCTCAGCCAGGAGGGTGGAGCTCGCGGCATCACGGTCAACGCCATCGCCACGGGCTGGATGGACTGGACCCCCGGCCGTGGCCCTTCCGAAGTCGGCGAAAATCTCCTCCTCCGCTTCATCCCCCAGCGCCGCTTTGGC
>CAYPAZ010000191.1:0-5205 GCA_964408835.1 uncultured Anaerolineaceae bacterium | reverse complement strand
CCGTTCACCCCGAAAGCGACGCCGTAGCCTGCCGCGTCTGACAGATAGCCCACGAGCGGCGGCGCAATGACGAAGCCCATATCGCCGACGGTTCGGAACAGCCCCAGGGCGGCGCCGCGCCGTTCGGGAGGGGCGATTTCGGCGGCGTAGGCGGCGGGCGCCGGCCCGAGGATCCCGCTGCCTACGGACAGGACCAGCGCCGCCACGATGAACACGGACGTCGCATCGGAGAGGGGGAACAGGGAGAAGCCGACGGCGCTAACGAGGGCGCTGGGGACGATGGTCGCCTTCACTCCCCAGCGGTCGATCATCGCGCCGGCGGGGACAATGAGGATCAGGTTGATGAGCCCCATCACGGCAAAGGCGGCGCCAATGGCACCGGGGCCGAGGAGGACCTCATCTTCGCCATACAGCGGGATGACCACCATCCGGCCGGAGCGAGCGAAGAACACAGCGAACGAGACGAGGCAGATGAGAAGGAAGTGGACGGAGAGGAGAAGGCCGATGGTGCTGCCATCGCGGCGGCGGATGGGGCCGGTGGGGGGTGCTGCCCGGGGCAGGGCGGCGGGCCTGGTTTCGGGGACGCGGGCAGCGTTCCAGAAGAAAGCGAGGAAGGCGGCGGCGCCAACGACGAAGAACGGGGCACGGAGGCCCATGAACTCGGCGACGAGCCCGCCGACGGCCGGGCCGAATGTGACCCCCGCAAGAAGCGCTCCCTGGTTGATGGCGAGCAGACGGCCGCGGTTGCGGTCCGTGGCGATATCGGTGACGACGACGATGGCGCCGGTCATGTAGAAGGCGGAGCCGACGCCGGCAACGAAACGCCAGAGAAGGAGCAGCTCGATGTTGGTCGCGGTCCCGGAGAGGATGCTCCCAACGCCGGTGATGAGCGGCCCGCCGAGGAGGAGGATACGGCGGCCCCAGCGATCGGCGATGAGGCCCGAGGGGATGTTGAGGAACATCCGGGCCACGGCAAAGGCGCTCAGAGTGAGCCCCACCGCCGCCGCGGAGACGCCCAGGGACTTCGCGAACAGCGGGAGCACGGGCCCGACAACGCCCTGGCCGAGCATCACGAGGAAGGTGCTGACGCTGACCACGAGGAGGACTTCGTTCTGGCGCAGGGGGTCGAGCGCGTTCGAGACGCTGGAGCGGAGGCCCATCCGGGGGATTCTAAGGCGGACCGGGGAGGGCGCCGCGGCGGGTCCGCATCGGCTACACTCCGCGCAAGCCGGAGGAGGGACAGCATGGCAGAAGCTGCGAGCACCGAATCCGAGCGCCAGATCTTGAGGATGGCGCAGGGCGTGCGCGTCGCGCTGCAGTCAACTCCGGCGCCGGTGGCGCAATCACCGCGGACGCTCGTGGGGTTCAGGGGGAAGGCGAAGCTCTACTACTACCCGCCGGCTGGCAGGCCCCGGCTGAGCACGCCACTCGTGCTGTTCCCCTACCTCGGGATTAGCCGGCCCTACATCTTCGACCTGCGGCCGGGAGAGTCGTTCGCGGAGTTCCTTTCGACGAGCGGTGTGCCGTTCTACCTGTGCGATTGGGGCGTTTTCGGTCCCGAGGACCGCGACCTGGGGATGGATGACGTGATTGGCGACATGATCCCATCGCTGCTGCGACAGGCTGTGGCGCACTCGGGGTCTGAGGCGGCGACGGCGTTCGGATACTGCATGGGTGTGCCGATGACCGCTTCGGCGCTGGCCCACGATCCTTCGCTTCCTGCGCGGAACCTGCTGACCATGGTGGGGCCGATCGACTTCTCGGCGGGCGAGTTCCCCCGGATGACGGACGAGGAACGGTTCGACGTCGATGCGATCGTCGAGACATTCGACCTGATGCCGGCGGAGTTCATCCGATCGGGGTTCAAGATGCTGAACCCGGTGGGCGATGCGAAGCTGCAGGTGGCGCTGATGGAGAACATGTGGAACGAGGAGTGGCTGCGAGGCTTCCGGGCGATGAACCGGTGGTCGGAGGAGTGGGTGCCACTGCCCAAGACGTTCTTCCGGCAGTGGGTGCGGCACTTCTACCAGGGGAACGAACTGGCGAGGGGTCAGTTCCTGGTCATGGGCGAGGCCGTGGACCTTGGCCGGATCAGCGCACCGCTGCTCTGCGTGGCGGCGACGAACGACGAGATCGTGCCGGCCGCGAGCGCGAGGGCGTTAGTGGAGCGGGTGGGAAGCAGCGACACGGAGTTCCTGGAGCTGCCGGGAGGGCACATCTCGGTGATCGCCGGGCGGAGGGCGAAAAGCGAGGTGTGGCCGGGCGTGCTGGAATGGCTCCGGAAGCACGACGGTTGAGTGCCGGAGACTAGGCTGTCTTGCGCTTCCTGCTCGAGCCGCCCTTCGGCGCGGGCGGGGGCAGCGCGGCCTCGATGGCAGCGAGCCGGTCATCGATGCGGTCGAGCCGCAGCAGGAGCGTGTGGACTTCATCGGCGAGGCGCCGAAAGTCCGTGAGCGGGACGCCCCCGGAGAGCTCGACCATGGGCTCGAAGACGCGGCGGGACATTTCGTTGAGGGTGGCGCGCGTACCGAGCGCGGTCTTCTGCGTCTCGTCGGCCGCCTGTTCGACGCCCGGGACGGCCATGGTCTGCTCGAAGGCCCTCTGCCAGGTTTCGAGGTACGTCTGGGTGGCCTGCTTCCAGGCGGCGATGGCCTGGGCCATGGGGTCGGGCGAGGTCATGGGGGTACTCTACGGCAGAGCGCCTGTCCGTGACCGATCTGCCGGGAGCATGTACGCTTTCGCGCGATGGCAGCAGTAAGGAACCCGGCGCGGGCGCGCGAGCGATTGCAAGCGCAGGTGGACCAGATAGCGTGGCTGCGGGGCACGGGGCCCAACCCGTTCGACTACAACCTGTGGGATGACCGGACGACGGAGGTCCTGCGGGCGCTGTTCGGGGAGGACTCGGTGGAGATGGGCGAATACTTCGAGGCGGCAGGCAAGCGCGGGCGGTTGGCGGGAGTACGCGGGCAGGCCGACAACATGACGCTCAACGTGCATGGCCCGTGGGGCATCCATGCGCGGTTGGACCGCGGCGAGCACGTCCTGCGGGAGCTGATCGCCGGGTTGGAGTAGCCCTCAGCGCGAAAACGGTCAGCGTCCGGCCCGGGCGCCGGTGGAACCAAGGCCAACCACTCTCGGCGTATGACGCACCGGCCGGCGGAGCCGGAACAGCGCGAGGCCGACCGTTGCGAGGACCGCGCCATGCACGATGGCGCCGGTGTAGCTGCCGTGGTCGTGGAGGCCCGCGATCGGCGAGAGCGCGACTCCCATGGCCATCGTCAGCGGCTGAGTGAGGGCGATCGCGATGCCGACGTGCTTCGGGAAGACGCCGGCGCGGTAGGTGCCGACGCCGAACGCGATCATGCCGAGGATGAACGGGACCATGCCCGCGACTTCCACGAAGGCCATCTCTTCGATGCCGCCGACGTAGCCGGCGAGGCCGACCGCGGTCAGCGACATGCCTCCGATGACGACGCGGTAGCCAACGCGCTCGAGCCGGCCACTCCGGTGGTGCTGGGTGAGGTGTATGCCGGTGAGGGCGGCCATCGTGAGGAGCCACGGCAGCAACAACAGGGCATTGCGGTAGTCCTCCGGGTCGTGGCGGACAAGGGAGTCGATGGCAACAATCGACCACAACGCGGCGGCGACGAACGCGGCCGCGGCAAAGATTCTGATTGACGGGTGCATGGAATGGCTCCTGAGAGGCTGGCTCTAGCAGGAGTGTGGCGCTGGCGAGGCCCGGCAGGATCCGTCTTTCGCAGTGGCAGGGACTCGGCCCTTGGCCAAGCGCGGGGTGTGCACCCTCGGATGGAGGCTCAGGGGGCGGGAGCGTCGAGCAAGGATTCGCCGAGGTCGCCGAGCTGGCCTTCGAGGACGACCGCGCGGAGGCCCTCGCCACCAGCGCGGGTCTCGTGGGATTCGCCGGCGGCCCAGTGGGCGGCCATGCCGGCTTCGATGCGCAGTTCCATGCTTCCCTGGCCGCTGACCCAGCCTCCGCCGGCAAGGACCAGGAAGAGTTGTTCGGCGGCGGCTTCGTGGCGACCGAGCACCCCATCGGGCTCGAGCTCGATGACAACGAGCTGGGCGGGGCCGACCACCCGGGCGATGTGGTGCACGGCAGCGGCGGTGCTGCCATGGTCGCTGATGGGGTGCCCGGTGGAAAGGAGGGAGTAGAGCTTCATGCCGGGGCAAGCCTACTCGGAAAGAAAGGTCGTGTGTGAAGCCGGGAGGGGATTAGCACTCATTGACAGGGAGTGCTAAGATACCCAGCGTCCAATCCAATCCCCGATTTCAGAGGTACCGACCAGATATGGCAAAGCAGCTGCTGTTCGACGAAGAGGCCCGTCATGCACTCAAGCGTGGCATCGACGCTCTCGCCGACGCCGTCAAGATCACCCTTGGCCCGAAGGGCCGCAACGTCGTGCTTGATAAGAAGTTCGGCGCGCCGACCATCACGAACGACGGCGTGACCATCGCCAAGGACATCGAGCTCGAGGATCCCTTCGAGAACATCGGTGCCCAACTGGCGAAGGAAATCGCCTCCAAGACGAACGATATCGCCGGTGACGGCACGACCACCGCGACGGTGCTCGGCCAGGCGATTGTCCAGGAAGGCCTGAAGAACGTCGCTGCGGGCGCGAACCCGATGGGCCTGAAGCGCGGGCTTGAGGCCGGCACCGCGGCCCTCATCGAAGCGATCAAGAAGAACAGCATCAAGGTCACCGAGCGCAACCAGATGGCGCAGGTGGCTGCAATCTCGGCCAACAACGACCCCTCCATCGGCAACCTCATCGGAGAGTGCATGGAGAAGGTCGGCAAGGACGGGGTCATCACGGTCGAGGAGTCGAAGGGCATCCAGACCGAAGTCGAGTACGTCGACGGTATGGCTTTCGACCGGGGGTACATCAGCCCCTACTTCGTGACCAACCCGGAGCGCATGGAAGCCGTGGTGGAGGACCCGTACATCCTCATCACCGACAAGAAGCTCTCCTCTGTCCAGGAGATCCTGCCTCTGCTCGAGAAGTTCCTCCAGGTTTCGAAGAACCTGGTGATCATTTGCGGCGACGTGGAGGGCGAGGCCCTTGCGACGCTGGCAGTGAACAAGCTTCGCGGCACGATCAACATCCTCGCCGTGAAGGCCCCGGGCTTCGGTGAACGCCAGAAGGACAACCTCGGCGACATCGCCGTGCTGTCTGGTGGCCAGCT
>CAYPAZ010000190.1:0-5253 GCA_964408835.1 uncultured Anaerolineaceae bacterium | reverse complement strand
CGCCGCTGTCCAGGATCGCCCGGGCCGCCGCCCGCACGACGATCGGCGCGAACCCCTGCCCCCGGTGCTCCCGCGCCACATCCACGCCAATCTCCATCAGCCCCCAGCTCAGCAGTACCCCGGCGATCGCGGCGGGAGCCCCGTGCTCGTCCTCGAGCACGCACGCGTAACGGTTGCGCAGGTCCCGCGCCGCCATCCCCGGCCGGCCCAGCCCGTTCTCGAAGGGCAGGGTTGCCATGTTCGCGTTCATCCACTCGGCGTCCCGGCGTTCCATGTTGAACCCTGGCGGCGCTGCCGGGCTCCCAGGGTCCTCCGCCAGCGCGTAGGAGAGCGCGGCTCCCGATGCCTCCAGTGTCTCGCCCCGCCGAGCCCCCTCGGCAACGACCTTCCCAAGGAATCGGGGATCGAACGCGTTGTAGTGCTTCGGCATCGTCGTACCTCTGATGAACTCCACGTACGCCGGGTCCGCGCTCACCAGCGTCCCTGTCCCGAACGTCAGCGCGACCATCGTGTACGGCCATGGAGACTTCTCGGGGCGCGGCACGACCGTCAGCTGCTCCGTCAAGAGTGCACCCGGGTCACCCCCAAGCCCCCGCGCGTACGCTTCCCGGACCGCCTCGCGCTGCCTGACGAACAGCTCCGTCGCCATCTAGTCCCTCGGCAGCCCCAGCCCACGCTGCGCGATGATGTTCCGCATGATTTCGCTCGAGCCCGAATAGATGGTCGGCGCCACGTTCGAAAGGTGTGCCTTCTCGATGACGCCGCTCAGCGCCGCGTGTTTCGACTCCGGTTCCAGCAGCCCGCCAAGCCCGAGCAGGTTCACTCCGAAGTTCGTGATCCGCTGGCCCAGCTCCGTCGCGTACACCTTCACCACCGAAGCCTCGTAGTTCGGGACCCGCCCGGCCTCCTGCATCCACCCGATGCGGTAGCTCAGCAGCCGCCCCACTTCGTTCGAAACCCAGAGGTCCGCAAGGTTGCGCCGGAGCTCCATCGCTCCAGGCCCCGAGCCGTTCCGCGCTCGCAGCGCACCGGACAGCTGCTCGAGCGTCCGCTGCTGCGCGGCGATGGTCGCCACGTTCGACCGCTCGAAGTCGAGCAGCGTCATCGCGACGTACCAGCCGTTGTTCTCCTCACCCACGCGGTTCGCGACCGGCACCCGGACATCCTCGAAGAACACTTCGTTGAACTCGTGGTACCCAGCCAGGTTCACGATCGGCCGCACGGTAATCCCCGGAGTCTGCATGTCCACGAGCAGGAACGAGATGCCCTTGTGCTTGGGTGCGTCGGGATCGGAACGCACCAGCAAGAACATCCAATCAGCATGGTGTGCCCCTGTCGTCCAGATCTTCTGACCGTTGACGACGTAGTCATCGCCATCACGCAGGGCCCGCGTTTGAAGGCTCGCGAGGTCGCTCCCGGCACCCGGCTCGCTATACCCCTGGCACCAGATCGCCTCCCCCGACGTGATCCGCGGCAGGTGCTCCCGCTTCTGCTCTTCCGTGCCGTGGATGATCAGAGTCGGGCCGATCATGCCCACGCTGAACACGCGCCCGGCATCCGGCGCACCCGCGTACGACATCTCCTCGCTGAAGATCATCTGCTGGAGATGTCCCCAGCCCTGCCCGCCATACTCCGCCGGCCACGCCGGTGCGACCCACTTCTTCGCTGCCAGCTTCTTCAGGAATTCCATCTGCGCCGGCCAGTCTTCCTGGCTCGTAGGCCGCACCGGCCCGGCGCCCTTCGGCACCGTCTGGTCGATAAACTCCTTCAGCTCGGCGCGAAACGCCTGCTGCTCCGGGGTGAACATGAACTCCATGGTGGCCACCGTCCGCATGTCCGCGCTCAAGCGCGAAACGCAGCCCATCGTACCCCGCGGAGCCAAACCCGGCAGCCCGATAAGTGGACACATCATGTGACCAGTCAGATAATCTGACCATGAAGTCGATCCCGGCCTCCAAATTCAAGGCGCAGTGCCTCGCCCTACTCGATAACCTCGACGAAGAAGGCATCATCGTGACCAAGCGCGGCAAGCCCGTAGCTCAGGTGACTCCAGTGCGCCCTGACCCGCGAGAACTCATCGGGTCTATTCCTGACCTCATCGTGGATGACAACGATCCGCTGTTCTCCACCGGCCTGAGGTGGGAAGCCGAATCTCCATCCGACGTGGCCGTCCCGCCCAGTGCCCTCCACGACCACCCGGAGTAGTCGCGGGTGCTGAACCTGGATACGCACATTCTGCTGAGCGCCCTTGCCGGCCCCCTCGCGAGCGACGAGCGGGTCGCGCTGGCGTCCGAACCGTGGAGCATCTCAGCTATCGTCCTTTGGGAAATTGAACGCCTGCATCGTTCGGGTCGCATCCGCTTCGGGCTCGACGACGATAGGGTGAGACAGGCTCTCAGCGGTACGCGCGTGTGGCCCATCTCACCCCAGGTCTGTATCGCAATGCGGCTCCTCGACTTCCAGTCCGATCCCGCCGACGAACTCATCGCCGCCACCAGCATCGCCCACAACGTGCCTCTCCTCACCCGCGATACGCGCATGCTGGTATCGAAAGTGGTGCCGCTCGCCCTGCGCTAACCTCGGTCGCGGTCAGGCGCCTTCCCACCACCGCAGCACCCGCAGGGCCCGGAGCGTGTTCCATCGGCTCGGTTCCCGGTTCGCCTCCATCACGAAGTACTCCTTGCCCGCGTACCGGTTCTGCATCGCCCAGCGCCCGTCGGGCTTCCGTCGGGCGTGTACCAACTCGATTGCCTCCGCCAACCGCTCATCGCGGGGCGCCTTCACGGAAGCGAAGTAGTCCAGGCCGCGCAGCACGTCGTAGTGCCAGTGGTAAGGGAACGTGAAGCGCGTCATCGCCTCCTTCACCACCTCACCCGTCCGGTGCGACCGGAACATCCGGTGTTCCAGGAAGAACTCGCGGCCCTTCGCTCCCGCAGCCTCGGCGTCCGCGCTGCCCACGGCCAGGCACCACTCCCTGAGCCCCTCCAGCACCGAAATAGTCGTGTGGAACGACCCGTGCCGCGAGCGTCGCTGGCAATTCCATCCCCCATCCGCCAGTTCAGAGCCAGTGAGGCACCGGGCGGCAGGCCCCGCCTCCCTCGGGTCCTCGAGGCACGCCGAGAACATCCGCAGGCCCATGCCCGTCACACAGAGTTCGCCCACGCGGCCATCCCGGGTCTCGCGGATGGTGTGATTGCCCCACAGCCGGATCCCGCCGTCCGCGCACAGGCCCTTCTCGAACAACAGCGCGGCCGCGGCCCGCGCTTGCGGGTGCTCGCGCCCGATGCCCATCGCCGTGAGCTGCAGCAGCGTATAGAACGTGGAAGTCCACTTCGGCGTGTACAGGCCGCCACCCCAGGATCCATCCGCGGCCTGCTCTCCGAGGAGGGCCTTCCCCCAGCCCTCGGTCGCGACCTTCGCGCGTTCCGCCTCCACCTCGCGGGCTGGCGCGTCCAGCAGGTAGCGCTTCACCTGCCAGCGGATGGCCGGGTCCCCCTCCAGGAGCCACTCGACGACTGCCGGTTCCAACTTCACTGGCGTGCTCCCCAGTTGTGCTTGCTACTCCGACTCTGCCAGAGCGCTCCTGACAGTCTGGTGTCAGTTGTCTCAGACCCGCCCTCGCGCCTACCTGTAGTTCCCGAACTTCAGCTCCATTCCCCAGTCCTCGCCCTTCACCGCGGAAATCACCGCCTGCAACTCGTCGCGGCTCGGTGCGCTCACGCGGACTGCGTCCCCCTGCACCTGGGCCTGCGCCTTCTTGAACCGCTGGTCCTTGATGAACTTGACGATCTTCCGTGCCGTGTCTGAATCGATCCCCTGGGTCAGGGTTACTTCCTGGCGGACTGTACTCCCGCCCGCCTGCTCGACAGCGCCACGGACCATGTTCTTCAGCGGCACGCTCCGCGCCACGAACCGCTGAGTCAGCACCTGCCAGATCGCGTCGAGCTTGTACTCGTCCGTCGTATGCAGGTTGATCTTCGCGTTCGCCCGGTCGTAGTCGATCTCCACGAGCACGTTCTTGAAGTCGAACCGGTTCGTGATCTCCTTGCGCGCCTGGTTCAGGGCGTTGTCCACCTCCTGCAGGTCCGCGCCGGTTGTGATGTCGAAGGACTCGTCTTTGGCCATGGCCCGATTGTCGATTGTGCCTCACCGCTTTGTCGACCGCGTTTACGCCACCACCCCGCCCGGAGTTGTACACTCGAAGCAGTACTCGTGGAGGTCCGATGGTCATGTAGTGGTCCTGCCCAACGGAACCGCACCCGGCGAAGTCCGCGCCGGCCCATGACGCAAAGGAGAACCCACATGGCAAAGCAACCCAAGCCGAAACCCGGCCAACCCGCCCACCAGCTGCCTCGTACGCCCGGCAAACCGCAGATCGGGAAGGGTGGCGCGATGGGCAAGCCACCCCGGGTACCCGTTAAGAAGTAGCCCCGAAGGCCCCCGCCAACCAGCGGGGGCCTCTTGTTAGTAGTCCCTTGGGTCGCCGCCCCCGCTTAGCCCGTCCCTCTGCGAAGCCACCTGCGACCGCTCCGCCAGCAACTCCAGGATGCGGAGTGCCTCCGCCGGGGTCGGCTCAGGCCCTGCTTCCTCGATGAGCGCCGCGATCTCCTGATCAAGCGCTGCCAGCAAAGCGTCAATCTCCCCGAACCCCGGACGCACCTGTTCGCCCGGCTCTCCTGGTTCCCCCTCCCCCGGCTCGCCCTCACCCGGGTCCGGAGTCGGCCCCGGCTCGCCTGGCTGACCGGGCTCACCCGGGTCTCCGTCCGGACGGTCGCCGTCGCCGGGATCCCCCGGCTCGCTCGGCTCGCTCGGGGCGTCCGGAGTGAGCAGCCGCAGCACCACCTCATAGTCGTGCCGGTTCGCTTCGGATGATGGGTCCAGGACCAGCGCCTGTTTGAACGCCTCCAGCGCCGGCAGCAACTCCCCCTCCGCGAACAGATGGTGGCCAAGGCTCGCGTAACCGGCGGCCCGGATGGACGCCACGGGATACCCCAGCACCACCCGCGTCGCCGCCGCCGCGTCGGCGTATTGGCCCGCCGCGTGATACGCCGCGGCCAGGTTCAGGACGATCCGCGGGTTCGCCGGCTCATCCACACGTGCCGCCGTGAACTCCTCGATCGCCGCCACATAGTCTCCCGCGTCGAACGCCTCCAGGCCCCGCTGATTCGCGTCATGGGCCGCGCTCGCGCACGACCCCAGCAGCAGCACCCCCGCGACCAGGACACCCGCTCCGGCCGCGCGGCGCCTCGGCAG
>CAYPAZ010000189.1:0-5265 GCA_964408835.1 uncultured Anaerolineaceae bacterium | reverse complement strand
CTTCCGGCCCCGGCTCCCGCGGATCCCGCGCCGATGGGTGTGGGGCACTATCGCGGGGCTCTCGGTACTGGCGATGATCACGACCACGGCGTGGCTGTACCAGTCGCCGATCTTCGAGATCTCACACGTGAATGTGGAGGGCAACGAGCGGATCTCCACGGTGGCTATCGTCGATAGGGCGAACCTGTTCGGCGAGTCGATGTTCACGGCAGACCTCGCGGCCGCGCAGGGCAGGCTCTACGGCCTGCCGCTCGTGAACTCGGTCCGGGTTGAGCGGCAGTGGCCCAACACGATCCGGATCATCATCGAGGAGCGACAAGCCTGGGGGACCTGGGAGCAGGCCGGGACCACCTACACGATCGACCGGGACGGCTACGTGCTGGGAACCATCCCGCCGGAGGCGGGTGCGCCGGCGATCCGGAGCGAGGCGGGCGGTCCGCTCCACCAGGGTGATCGGGTGGACTACCAGGCCGTCGAAGCCGCCGCGGAAATTTACGACCGGCTCCCCCGGCAGCTTGGAACGCAGGTGCGAGAGGTTGCGTATCTGCAGGGCAAAGGGGTGCAAGTGACCACAGTGAACGGGCAGACGGCCCTCTTCGGAGATTCCAGCTCCATCGCCTACAAGCTCTCGGTCTGGGCGGCAATCGAATTCGCCGCAAGGGCCGAGGGCCTCGAATACACGTTTGTCGACCTCCGGTATGGCAACCGGCCGGTCGTGCAATAGGAGGAAGCCATGCGACGCAGAACAACCCTGGCAGCCATCGATGTAGGCACCACGAAAGTGGCCGTCGTTGTCGGCGATGTCGGAGAGCACGGCGAGACCCGGATCCTCGGGTTCGGGGTCGCGCCGGCGGCCGGGCTGGCCCGGGGGGTGATCGACAACATCCAGTCGGCCCGGGAAGCCATCGTCCAGGCGGTGGAGAAGGCGGAACAATCCTGCGGCATGCGGATCCTGAGCGCGGTGGTCGGCATCACGGGGAGCCACATCGCATCGCAGAACAACCGCGGCATCGTGGCGATTCCCGACCGTTCGCGACCAATCTCGCCGGATGACAAGGCGCGGGTGGTGGAAGCAGCAGGCCAGATCAGCATCCCGACGAACCGGCAGGTGCTCCACATCCTGCCGCGGGGTTACTGGGTCGAGGGCACGGACCCT
Organism: uncultured Anaerolineaceae bacterium; assembly: GCA_964408835.1. Taxonomy (GTDB): domain Bacteria; phylum Chloroflexota; class Dehalococcoidia; order Tepidiformales; family Tepidiformaceae; genus CAYPAZ01. The sequence continues at coordinate 4,109 of CAYPAZ010000189.1, read as the reverse complement.
GTGAGCGACCCGGTCGGGATGTTCGGCGGCCGGCTCGATGCGGAGACGCACATCGTGACTGGCGCAGTCTCGGCTATACAGAACCTGACGAAGTGCGTCGAAGGGGCCGGGGTGCAGGTCGATGCCATCGTGCTGGAGTCGCTGGCTTCAGCCACTTCCGTGCTGGAGCCGCAGGAGCGGTTGCAGGGCGTCGCCTGCATCGATATCGGAGGCGGGACGACCACGATGGCCGTCTACGACGAGGGCGCCATTGCCCACACGGCCGTGCTGCAGGTGGCGGGGAGCCACTTCACGCAGGACCTGGCGCGGGTACTCCGCTGTCCGTGGGAGAGCGCCGAAGCGCTCAAGTGCCAGTTCGGGGCAGTACTCTCCGACCCGGCGATGGCGAACGAGAAGGTTGAGATCCACGCGTTCGGCACACAGTCGCAGAAGCACATCCCGCTCAACCACGTCTGCGAGATTCTTCAGGCCCGAGCGGACGAGATCCTGGACATGGTGACCGTGGAGTTGCGCCGGTCCGGCTACTTCGACCGGGTCGCGGCGGGGGTGGTGTACACGGGGGGCAGCTCGCAGCTTCGCGGGCTGGCCGAACTGACCGAAGCGCGGCTGGGACTCCCGGCGCGCATCGGCCGTCCACATGGCTACAACGGGATGTCCGAGCTCATCGGAACTCCCGCGTATGCAACCTCGATCGGGTTGGTCGAATACGCGCTCGGCGGCAGTGAACGCGTCGCTGAGTCGCCGAGTGCGGGCTTCGATATCCCGGTTGGAGGCATCTTCCGCAGGCTGGCGTCCTTCGGGAGGGCGTTCATGCCGCAATAGGAAACGGAGGGCAATGGGCTGAGCATCATCGATTTCACCCGCAACGAGAGTCCCTATGGGGCAGGAAAGGACCAGGCCTTGAGCATTCGATACGACACAGACCTTCTGCCGGACATCAAGGTCATCGGCGTTGGCGGCGGCGGCTGCAACGCCGTGAACCGGATGATCCGGGCAAAGATCCCAGGGGTGACCTTCGTCGCCTGCAACACCGATGCGCAGGCGCTGATGAGCTCCGAAGCTCAGACGCGCATTCGAATCGGTGAGAAGCTCACGAAGGGCCTCGGCGTAGGCGGTGACCCGGCCCGAGGCGAGCGCGCGGCCGACGAGAGCCGGGACGAGATCTACGAGCTGCTCCGGAACACCGAGATGGTGTTCGTGACCGCCGGCATGGGCGGGGGCACCGGCACCGGCGCCGCACCGGTGGTCGCGGAGATCGCCAAGGACGTCGGCGCGCTGACGATTGGGATCGTGACCAAGCCGTTCGCCTGGGAAGGCGCGCGCCGGATGCGCCAGGCGGAGGACGGGCTGGCGCGGCTGGCCGAGAAGGTCGATACCCTCATCGCGATCCCAAATTCGCGGTTGATGGAGATCTGCCCACCGGAAGCGACGGTTGAGGTTGCGTTCGAGACCGCCGACGACGTGCTCCGCCAGGGCATCCAGTCCATCTCGAACATCATCAGCCAGAATGGCTCCATCAACCTCGACTTCAACGATGTCCGGGCAACGATGAGCGAAGCCGGGCCAGCGCTGCTGGCTGTTGGCTCCGCTTCTGGCGAGAATCGCGCGAGCGAAGCCGCCCGGGCGTCGATCACCAGCCCGCTGCTGGACCAGTCCATCGAAGGCGCCCACAAGGTGCTCTTCAACATCGCGCACGGGGGCAACCTCCAGTTGCGCGAACTCGACATCGCCGCCAGGGTCGTCGCCGAAGTGATGGACCCGGACGCGAACGTGATCTTCGGCGCGGTCGTAAACCCGAACCTGGGCGACACGATCGAGATGACCGTGATTGCCACGGGGTTCCCGCCGAAGGCCCAGATGATCGAAGACCCGCAGGCCGAGGAGCGCATCCGCACCTACAACCTGCCGGGTGTTTCGAGCACAGAAGATGCCGAACTGCCGGCGTTCCTGCGGCGCAACATCCGTTCTTTGAACGTGATAGGCGCAGGCACCGAGGCGGCAGTGGCTAAGCTGGCTGAAAGGAGGTAACTGCCCGAACCGAGCGCGTTTTATCTGTCCGAGAGGACAAGCCTACCGAATGAATTCGGGAAGCCGGGGCCTGGTGCATTGGGAGATGGCACCAGGTCCCTTTTTCGTGCTGCGGCCACCCCGCCGACAGCACCTCCCTTCAGCCGGACGCGCAATGTAGCACGGCTCTTTACCGGAATGCCAGCAGGGAGTTGGGCGAAGCTAACCGAGATGCTGGCGAAGGTTCTCCGGGAGGTCTGCCGGAATCTCCGAAACGGGCCGGGTCGCGAGCGAGATCGAGATATCGAAGACATCGCCCCAGGCTGCCTCGTAGTAGTCTCCGGCGGCTTCGTCCTCTGCCTCCCAGATCAGGACCACCTGGGGGAGCTCTGCTGGGGCGTTCACCCAGAATTCGCCGATAACGGTCGCCTGGCGGGGATGCTCGAACGTCTTGCGACGTTCGAAGGCTTCGAGCCCGAGCAACGGGTTCGCACCCTCCTTGAACTTGAGGTAGGCAACGTACAGAGCCACCAGGTTCCCTCCGCGGCCGGATTCTACCGGATGCCGCCCGTGACCGACGGCGGTTGAGGTTATCGTCTGGTAGACTCTGCCCGCCCCACCATGGGAGCCAGCGCGCGGAGGCGTCATGTACCGCCGGCTTGTCAACGCGATCGTCGATCGCGGAAAGACGCAGAGCTTCCTGGAGGCGATGCGCGAGTCCAGCAAGTTCCAGCTGGACCGCGACATCCGGGCGCGGACCACGGTCTGGGGATCGATGACGGGCCAGACCAACAACGTGTTGATCGCGAGCGACTTCAACACGCTCATGGACCTGGAGAAGTACACCGACCTTTCAGTCGAGGATTCCCAGTTCGCCACCATCCGCAGAGCGGTCAGTTCAAATCTGATCTACGAAGCTACAGAGGTCTCTATCCTCCGGCTCTCTTACCACTCCGAGGGGTTGATCTCGAGTGAGGAGGCGACCGAGCCCCGCGCGTACATGCGGATCCTCACGGGCGAGGTGCAGGCCGGAAGGCACCGCGCTTTCGTCCACTCCATCTCGCTGGCGCTGGAGTACCAGAAGAACAGGGGCATCGACGCCACGACGAGCGTCTGGGGCGCTATGACCGGGGGTACGAGCGAGGTCTCGGTGGTGGCGGAGTTCGATTCGCTCTCGGAGCTGGAGAAGTTCGACGAGATGGCGATGAACGACGCAGAGTTCGCCCGGCACCGGCGCGAGACGCGCGAATCGATGGTCTTCCTCACGAGCCACGTGGACATCTACCGCAGCCTGGTTTGAACCACGAGGACACGGAGAGCACCAGAAACGGCTGAACGCTGCTGGCTCCCGGGCTTCGGGCGTCCGCTCAGGGGTCGAGCGGGCGGGTTGGCTCAGAGATGCTTCCGGTAGAAAGCCAGCGTCTTCTCCCAGGCCTCCGCGGCGGCCGCGGGATTGTACTGGGGCTCGGGATGCTCATCGTTGAAGAAGGCGTGCTGGGTCCCGGGGTACGTGATGGCTTCGTATTCGACCCCGGCTTTCTTGATGCCGGCTTCGATGTTGGGGAGGGTGGGGTTCACGAAGTCATCGTGCTCGGCCCAGATGCCCAGCACCGGCGCCTTGAGGCTGTCGAAGTCGTACTTCACCGCCGGATGGCCGCCGTAGAAGTCGACGCAGGCGCCGACGTTGCCGCCGTTGCTGCAAGCCGCGAAGAGACTGAGGGCGCCGCCCATGCAGAACCCTACCGTGCCCACTTTGCCACCGGTGAGATCCTTGAGGTAGGTGACGGCGCCGCGGAGGTCCTTATCGGCCTGGGGGATGTTCAGCGCCATGAGGAGCTTCCCCGCCTCGTCGGGCTCGTCTGTGAGCTTCCCGTGGTACATGTCGGGGGCGAGAGCGGTGAAGCCTTCGGCCGCGAAGCGGTCGGCGATGCCCTTGATGTTGTCGTTGAGCCCCCACCACTCCTGAATGACGATGACGCCGGGGCCTGATCCGGACGCGGGCTTCGCGAGGTAGCCCTGAGCGGTGCCGCCGTTCGAGGGGAAGGTAACGATCTCTCCCATCGCTCTGAATCTCCTGAGGTTCGAGTTGCGGGGGTAGCCTA
>CAYPAZ010000188.1:3806-5268 GCA_964408835.1 uncultured Anaerolineaceae bacterium | reverse complement strand
GACAGCGCGCTCTGGTAAGCTCCGAAAGAAGGGCCCGATTGCACGCCGATCGGGGTTGAGGATGATTTCGACGGGCGAGCCGTCCTGGAGGTAGGGCATGTCCTCGCGGGGGAGGATGCGGCTGATGACACCCTTGTTGCCGTGGCGGCCGGCCATCTTGTCGCCTTCGGAGATCTTCCGGCGCTGGGCGATGGAGACGCGGACGAGCTTGTTGACGCCGGCAGGAAGCTCATCGTGGTCATCGCGGCTGAAGACCCGCACATCGATGACTTTGCCGCGCTCACCGTGGGGCACGCGGAGGGAAGTGTCCTTCACTTCGCGGGCTTTTTCGCCAAAGATGGCGCGGAGGAGCTTTTCCTCGGCGGTGAGTTCGGTTTCGCCCTTGGGCGTGATCTTGCCGACGAGGATATCGCCTTCACGGACTTCGGCGCCGATGCGGATGATGCCTTCCTCATCGAGGTGGCTCAGGCTTTCTTCGCCGACGTTGGGGATATCGCGGGTGATTTCCTCGGGGCCGAGCTTGGTATCGCGGGACTCCACTTCGTGCTTTTCGATGTGGATCGAGGTGAACTTGTCTTCGCGGATGAGGTTTTCGGAGACGATAATGGCGTCTTCGAAGTTATAGCCTTCCCAACTCATGAAGGCGCAGAGGACGTTCTGGCCGAGGGCCAGTTCGCCGGACTGGGTGCTTGAGCTATCGGCGATGGGCTGACCGGCGGTGACGCGTTCGCCGCGCATGACCACGGGGCGCTGGTTGAGGCAGGTCCCCTGGTTGGAGCGGGTGAACTTGGTCAGCTCATAGCGGACTTCGGAAGGATCGGCCTTGTCGTAGCGGATGATGATTTCGGTGCCGGACGCTTCGATGACCTCGCCTTCGCCGGCGGCGACCATGACGTGGCCGCTATCGACGGCGATACGCTGCTCCATCCCGGTACCGACGAGCGGGACTTCGGGGCGGACCAGCGGGACGGCCTGGCGCTGCATGTTGGCGCCCATGAGGGCGCGGTTGGCGTCGTCATGTTCGAGGAACGGGATGAGCGCCGTGGCGACGGAGACCATCTGCTTCGGAGAGACGTCGACGAAGTCGACCTGATGGGCATCGACGACTTTGAAGTCTTCGCCGACGCGAGCTTCGACGCGTTCGTCGACGAAGTAGTCATCGGCATCAAGGAGCGAGTTGGCCTGGCCGACGATGAACTTGTCCTCTTCGTCCGCGGTGAGGTAGACGATCTGGTGGCTCACGAACGGCCGAACTAGCGCTGTACCGCCGGCTTTGGCGAGCTTATCGGCGACGGCCTGAGTGACGACATCGCCGGCTTTGGCGAGGACTTTGCCTTTGGCATCGGTGAACTCATCGCGGAGCGCGCGGCCGACCAGCTCAGGGGCATCGGCTGAGAGGCGTGAGACGACGGTGCGGTAGGGGGTCTCGATGAAGCCGAAGTCGTTGAGGCGAGCGTAGGTG
>CAYPAZ010000188.1:0-3796 GCA_964408835.1 uncultured Anaerolineaceae bacterium | reverse complement strand
TCGAGCCGATGAGGCCGATGTTGGGACCTTCGGGAGTCTCGATGGGGCAGATGCGGCCGTAGTGGCTGTGGTGCACGTCGCGGACATCGAAGCCGGCACGGTCCCGGGAGAGGCCGCCGGGGCCGAGGGCGCTGAGGCGCCGCTTGTGGTTGAGTTCGGCGAGGGGGTTGGTCTGGTCCATGAACTGGGAGAGCTGGCTGCCGCCGAAGAACTCCTTCATGGAAGCGACGACGGGCCGGATGTTGATCAGGGCGCTGGGGGTTGCCTCTTCGGGGTCGGTGATGGTCATGCGTTCGCGCACCACGCGCTCCATGCGGAGAAGGCCGACGCGGAATTGCTGCTGGATGAGCTCGCCCACGGCGCGGACGCGGCGGTTGCCGAGGTGGTCGATGTCATCGGGGTGGCCACGACCGTCGGTGCCACCGAGGCCCGTGTTCATGCGGACCACTTCGCGGATGATCTCGACGAGGTCGTAGGGGCGGAGCCAGCGCTGGTCAGTGACGCGTTCGAGTGCGAGGCGCTTGTTGAGCTTGTGACGGCCGACGCGGCCGAGGTCATAGCGCCGGGCGTTGAAGAACAGCGTGTTGACGAGTGTGCGGGCGTTCTCGAGGGTCGGCGGGTCGCCGGGGCGGATGCGCCGGTAGAACTCGAGGAGGGCGTCGTGCTTGGTCTTCACGGAGTCTGGTTCTTTGGAGATGGTGAAGCGGACGTACTGGCGGGTTTCGCCGGTATCGACGTCTTCGAACATGGCGACGACTCGTTCGTCGGTGCCGAGTTCGCTTTCGAGTTCACGGAGAGCGGCGTCCCGGGCTTTTTCGTCCTCGGGGGCGCCGGATTCGCGGGCGCGGACTTCGGCATCGAAGAACTTCTTGAAGCGCGGGTTGGATTCGTCACCGGCAACGAGGCCGGGGACATCGATGGCGCGGACGAGCGTGGTTACGGGGATCTTGCGCTTGCGATCGACCTTGACGGAGACGAGGTCACGGTTCGAGGTTTCGAATTCGAGCCAGGCGCCGCGGTTGGGGATGAGCTTGGCATAGCAGAGGCGGCGGCCGGAGGCCGGGTCGGTCTCGAGGGTGTAGTAGACGCCGGGGGAGCGGACGAGCTGGGAGACGACGACACGTTCGGCGCCGTTGATGATGAAGGTGCCGCGGTCGGTCATGATGGGGAAGTCGCCGAAGAACAGCCGCTGCTCTTTGATTTCGCCGCTATCCTTTATATGGAGCTCGACATCGACGAAGAGGGGGCGGGCGAAGGTGTTATCGCGCTCGCGACACTCTTCCTGGGAGTGTTTGGGCTCCCGGAACTCGTACTCACCGAAGACGAGGTCCATTTTGGAACCCGTGAAGTCGGAGATGGGCGAGATTTCGTTAAAGAGCTCACGCAGCCCCTCATCGAGGAACCACTGGAAGCTATCAAGCTGGAGCTTGATGAGATTTGGCAGATCGAGGACGTTCGGGATGCGCCCGTAGGTCACGATCTCGCGGGGAGCAAAACGCTCCACCGGCGCCACATGGGAAGCGGTCATCCTGCAGCTACTCCTTCAGGACCTAAAAAAGGGACAAACAGCGGTAAGGACGGGCCAGTTGGGGTTGGGGAAGTACGATGGGCATGGCAAGCCGCGTACAAACATATCGCAATCGAGGCAGGCGCGTCAAGAGGAGTCGACTACGGGGCTGAGCGCGTTCGGTTCGCGGGCCGTAGGATGGGGAGCCGGGATGCGAGGACTCTGGACCTTCCTGCTGGGCGCTGCGATCGGGCTGATGGGGACGGTGCTCGTGCTGGAGTTGGATTCTCCGTTCGACCGCGGAAGCCAGGCGCCGGCTACGAACATCGGCAACGCGCGGGTCGGGTTCGACCAGGACACTCTCGCCACGGTCGTAAACCGCTTCCTTACGGAGGGCGTTACCCCGATCCGGTATCTCGTAAGCAACGCCCGGGTGCGGGACGACGGGCACATCGAACTGACGTTGGCGGCGCCACCGGGGAGTCCTTCGGGCAGCGGTGGCGCGTTGTTGCTGGACCCGGGGATTGTGGACGGGAAGCTCGTGATGGAGGTAATCGAGGTGGAGGCCGAAGAAGGGGAGTCGGCGGAGGAGGTGGCGCAGATCCTCCAGGCTGTCCTGGAGACGCGGCTGGCGGTGTTGGCCGGGGAGGCGGACTATGACCTCGTCGCGATCATCACAACGGACGGGCGGCTGACGCTGGAGATCTCGATCTAGTCAGAGCTCAACGTTGACGCCGATCAGGTAACCGATGCCGAAGGTGATGGCGGCGGCGACAAGGCCGAAGGTGAGCATCCTGGCGCCGGAGTACCAGGGTGAGCGGCCCGTGAACAGGGTGATGGCTGCGCCGACGGCGAAGAGGCCGACGCCGCTGGCAGCGGCGCTGAGCGCTATGCCTGTTGCGTTAGAGGCGAAGAACCAGGGGATTACGGGGAGGGCAGCGCCGAATGCGAAGGTGGTGAAGGACGTGATGGCGGCGACCCAGGGGCTCCCGACTTCTTCGGGGGCCATGCCCAGCTCTTCGCGGGCAAGGGTATCGAGGGCCACGTCCTTGTTGGCGATGATGCGGGCTGCGGCCCTCAGTGCTTCGTCGCGGCTGAGGCCCTTGGCCTGGTAGATGAGGGCGAGCTCTTCTTCTTCCTCTTCGGGCACCATTTCGAGTTCGTCGCGCTCGACGGCGAGCTGGGCCTGGAACGCTTCTTTGGAGGACTGGACGCTGATCCATTCGCCAAGCGCCATGCTGAGGGAGCCGGCGAGGAGACCAGCCACGCCGGTGAGGAGGACGACATTGCGGCCGGGGTCCGCGCCGGCAACGCCCATGACGAGGCTGAGGTTAGAGACCAGTCCATCGTTGGCGCCGAGGACGGCGGCCCGAAGGGCGTTGCCGCTGCCGGCGAAACGGTGGCGGCCTTCGACGCGGGCGATACCTCCAGCGCCGACGACGGAGAGGCTGGCACGGCCGAGTTCGCGGAAGACGCGGGCGTGGGAGCGCTCGTCGGCGGGGAGATTGTGGGCGAGGGCTTCGGGCTGGGTGTCGTACATGGTGGTGGCGTCGGCTTCCATGTTGGTGACGATGGGCGCGACGGTATCGGTGCCGAAGCGCCGGGCGAGCCAACCAATCAACCGGGTGCGGAAGGACGGCCGGTCGGAGGGGAGTGGCTCGCCGGCCTCGCGGAGCTTCTGGGCCCAGAGGTCCTTGTGACGGACTTCGGTGACAGCGAGTTTTTCGTAGAGTTCGCGGAGGGCGGGGTTGGGTTCGGCATCGGCGAGCAAGCGATAGAGGGCTTCGCCATCGACTTCGGCACGGAAGTTGCGACGGTAGCGGCGGATGTCATCGCGGGAGGGCTTTGGGGCGGGCTCGGAGGTCATAGCGGGAGTTTACGGAGGGCGTCACACTGGTGCGCATGGTGCGACTAACGAGAGCAGCAAGTGGAGGCTAAACCCGCGGCCCGAATCCCGATGGTGCTAACTCAGCGGGTGCGGTTGCGGGCCTGGACGGCGGGCGATGCGTCAGAGCTAGCGCCGACGATGGGCGACCTCGAAACCACGAGGTACATCGGGACCGGGGCTCCGCTGAACGCGAGCGAAGTGAAGGAGCTCATCTCGGGGTTCGAGTCCGAGTGGCCGCGCTGGGGGCATGGCCGGTGGGCGGTTGAGGAGCGGGGAAGCCACGCGCTGTTGGGGGCGATGGGCTTCGTGCGGTTCGGGGAGGGGACGGAGGAGGAGGGGCCGGAGCTGGCGTATACGATTGCGCGGAGCCACTGGGGCCGGGGCCTGGCGACGGAGGCGGG
>CAYPAZ010000187.1:0-5286 GCA_964408835.1 uncultured Anaerolineaceae bacterium | reverse complement strand
TACGGGGTAACGGGTCAGGCTTCCTGGCGCCAGACCTGCGGGCCGGCGCCGGTCATCATGGTCTGGATGGAGGAGACTTCGAGGCGCCAGGGGGTGAGTCTGAGGGCGCCGAAATCGGAGGAGCCGGGTCCGCCGGGCCAGAACATGGCGGGGTCGTAACCGAGTGGTGGTGGGGCTTCCTTGAGAATATCCCAGAGGTGCTGTTTCGCTTCGGGTGAGTCGTCCCATTCGGCCTTGCACTCGGCGTAGATCTGTTCGTGCTGCTGATCCCAGTAGGAGACGGAGATGTAGGGGTTGTCGGCGATGTGCCGGGCTTTGTGGGAGTTGCGCCCGGTGGCTATCCAGCCGGTGGAGCCTTCCCAGATGGGGTGAAGGAGGCGGGAGCGGGGGCGGCCCTTGCTGTCGATAGTGGTGACGATGGCCCAGACGATGCGCTTGTAGCGGTCTTCGAATTCGGGGTTGAGGTCTTCGAAACGGGCGACGTCGGGCATAGGTCCCTCCTCAGAAGTGCGGGCACTCTATCACGATGTTTGCATAGCGGGGTTAGCGGCTGCGGGGACTGCTGGCGGGAGTTGGCAGGAGCACCTGTCGTGGGGGGTGGATACACTGGCCGGGCTTAAGAAGACGGATGGAGGCCCGCATGGACTTCGAACTCAGCGAAGAGAACAGGCTCATCAAGGAGACTGCGCGGCGCATCGCCCGGGAAGTTGTGGCGCCGCGGGCGAAGGAGCTGGACGAGACGGGTGAGTACCCGCACGACTACTTCGAGGCGTTCAAGCAGGCGGGGCTGCTCGGGATGGCGATCCCGGAATCGATGGGGGGGACGGGAAATGGGATCCTGCCGCTCTGCCTGGCGATCGAGGAGGTGGCGAAGTATGAGTGTGGCGCGGGGCTGATGCTGGTGCTCTCGGGCCTGCCGACTCGGCCGATTGTGTTCGGCGGGAATGGTGAGCAGCAGCAGAAGTATCTGCCGGCGATGGCGACGGGGGAGACGAAGGGCGCGTTCTGTCTGACGGAGCCGGACCATGGGTCAGACGCGGCGAACCTGCAGACGCGGGCGGCGCGGGATGGAGACGACTACATCCTGAACGGGAACAAGGTGTACATCTCAGGGGGGACGGTGGCGGACTACCTGACGGTGTTCGCGCGGACGGGTGGAGCGGGGGCGAAGGGCATCAGTGCGTTCGTGGTGGATGCGCATGCGCCGGGCGTGGTCATCGACCGGACGGACGACAAGATGGGTGTGAGGAGCGTGCCGACGGCGCACTTCAGCTTCCAGGATGTGCGGGTGCCGGCGGAGAACCTGCTCGGGGGGGACGAAGGGAACGGGTTCAACCACGCCATGCTGACGCTGAATTCGATGCGGCCGACGGTGGGGGCGAGGGGCGTGGGGCTGGCGGAGGGGGCGGCGAGCTACGCGCTGGAGTGGGCGCGGGGCCGGAAGGCGTTCGGCTCGAGCGTGATTGATTTCGAGGCTATCCAGTTCATGTTCGCGGAGATGGCGATCCAGATAGAGGCGGCGCGGAACCTGGTGTACAAGGCGGCGTGGCTGGTGGACCAGGGGAAGTACACGCGGGAGTACGCGCACAACCTGTCGATTGCGAAGGCGTACGCGACGGAGATGGCGAACAAGGTGGCGTTCGATGCACTGCAGGTGCTCGGGGCGCAGGGCTACATGAAGGACCATCCGCTGGAGCGGCATTACCGCGACGCGCGACAGCTGATGATCGTAGAAGGGACGAGCCAGGTGCAGCGGGTTGTGATCAGCCGGGCGATGATCGACCGGGCGCTGGTGTACGGATAGAGGTAGGGGCTGAAGGCACGCGTACAGTGCCGCGGTGGGCGGCCCTGCGCGGAAGTCGATGGGGCGCGAAGGAGAGGGGTCTGGCCCTGCGGCCGGACCCCTCTCCTTCGTGGTCAGTTCCCCTTGCCCACCCTCGCCCAGGTTCGACAGGTCAGCACAGCGGTAGTGCGCGGTGAGATGTGCCCGGTGCGCGGTCACGTGTGCTGGGCATGGTGTGTGCGGGTTGGGATTCGAACCCTTACTCGCGGCCCCTACACGAGAACCTCGATGCCGTTAGGCATGATTCGTGCTCGCCCCTGCAGAGCCTGGGCTACCAACTGACCGAGGCTAGTCTACGAGTTCCATTGTCCAGTTGATCTCCTGGATCTGAGTATCGAGTTCCCTGTGCCTCCTGGCCGCATCGTCGGAGCGCCGCTGGAGCTCGGGGACGTCCACGGCGCGGATCATCTTCAGCTCGCTGCGCATGAAGCGTGCCTGCGCGCCCGACGCGGCCTGGGCTGCTTCGGCGTAGATCGCGCGGATCAGGCGCAGCCGGTCGCGTTCCGCCAGAGCATCCGTGAGGCTCGAACCATCGGGGAGGATGGCCGCAAGGTTGGTGCGGTTGACGCGCGCTGCGAGGTCGGCGAGTTCGATAGAGAGCCGTTCACACTCGCTGACCAGCACCATCGGGTCCTCTGGTGGGGATTCGCCTTCCTGATGGACGGCGCTCGTCACGATGCGGGCGCTCATCTGTTTCAGGCGCTTTTGGATGTCTGCGCGGGTGGCCAGTGCCTCTGCGAGTTTCACTTCACTGCTCCATTCCGGTCCCGGCCTGCACAACCGGGGACCGATCAGCGTAGCAGGCTCGCCCTGCTTACGGTCAATGGTGCAAGACTTACTGCGTTCAGTACCCGAGGGCGCAGCCGTCTTTGCGGCGTTCGGTGGCGCCGAGGTAGGTGCCGGTTGTGGGGTCGCGCCAGATGGCCTGGTAGCCGCCGAACTGGGCGGTGTCCGTGTCCTCGAGGCGATGACCCCTGCGAGCGAGCTCCTCGCGGATAGCGGGCGGTACGGAGCGTTCGAGGTTGAGAGTCCCGCCATCGCGCATGGTGAGTCCTGCCGGGGTGTTATCGCCCATGTGCCGGAAGCGAGGGACATCGCCGGCTTCCTGGGGGTTCATGGCGTGGTCGATGAGATTGACGATGACCTGGGCGTGGCCCTGGGGCTGCATGTCGCCGCCCATGAGGCCGAACGCCATGAGGGGGACATCGGCCTGCGTGAGGAAGGCGGGGATGATGGTGTGGAACGGGCGCTTACGGGGCGCGAGGGCGTTGGGATGGGAGGGGTCGAGCGAGAAGCCCCGGCCGCGGTTCTGGAGGCCGAACCCCAGTTCGGGGATGGCGTATCCGGAGCCGAAGCCGTTGAAGTTGCTCTGGATGAGCGACACCATCATCCCGGTGGAATCGGCGGCGCAGAGGTAGGTGGTTTCGCTGGTATCCGCGAACAGGCCGGGGCCTGCTTCGAGCGCGGCGCGGTTGGGGTCGATGAGGTCGGCTCGGTTGGCGGAGTACTCTTTCGAGAGCAGGCTCTCGACGGGGATAGCGGCGAAGTCGGGGTCGGCGTAGTAGCGGGACCGATCGGCGAAGGCGAGCTTCTTGGCCTCGACCATCAGGTGCCACCAGTCGGGCGAGTCCCGGCCGATGGCGCGGAGGTCGAATTCTTCGAGAATGTTGAGGATCTGGAGGGCGGCGAGTCCCTGGCCCGGTGGCGGAAGCTCGTGGACGGTGTAGCCGCGGTAGGTGGTGGAGATGGGTTCGACCCAGGTGGACGTGTGGGCGGCGAAGTCATCGAGGGCGAAGAAGCCTTCATTGGCCTCCGAGAAGCGGACGACGGCTTCTGCGATGGGGCCGCGGTAGTAGGCTTCGCGACCGCTTTCGGCGACGAGGCGAAGGGAGCGGGCAAGGGCAGGGTTGCGGAAGAGCTGTCCGGCGCCCGGGGGGTTGCCTCCGGGCATGAAGACCTCGGCGAACCCGGGGCGGTCCTTATGGAGGGAGGCGCCCGCTCGCCACTCATAGGCGATCACCGGAGTGAGCGGGAAGCCAGACTCGGCGTAACGGGTCGCTGGTTCGAAGAGCCCGGGCCATGGGAGCCGCCCATAGCGCTGGTGGAGTTCGGCCCAGCCATCGACGCAGCCGGGGACGGTCCACGAGAACGGGGAGTGGATGGGGATTGTACCGGTGGGTGTGGGGTTCACGCTGTGGATCTCGAGGCCTGCGGGGGCGCGGCCGGAGGCATTGAGCCCGGCAAGCTTCCCGGCGGCGGGGTCCCAGACGATGGCGAAGAGGTCGCCGCCGATGCCGTTGGCGGTGGGCTCCATGAGACCGAGGCAGGCGTTGGTGACGATCGCCGCATCGACCGCGGAGCCGCCAGCCTTGAGGGCTTCGACGCCAGCCTGGACGGCGAGCGGCTGGGCGGCACAGACCATGCCGTTGGTGGCGTAGACGGGCGAGCGGGTCGCGGACCCGCGGCCATGGCGGAAGGGGGTCGTCACGCGCGCAGGCTACCAGACCGGGCTTCGCTCCGACCTGTGAACGGTCTGGGTGCGCCCGAGCACCCGCTCGGTCACAGTCGCAGCGCTCGCTGTCAGCCGTAGATGGTCTTGCCGGTGGCCGTCAGGTCACCAGCCGCGCGTGGCGAGCAACTCCTTCTCTTCGAGCGAGTTCACGCTGATGCCCCGCATCGCCGCGCCAAGCCCCTGGCTCACACGGGCGATCACTTCGGCATCCTGGTAGTGCGTGGTCGCCTCCACGATCGCCTTCGCGTACGCCGGCGGATTGTCGCTCTTGAAGATGCCAGAACCCACGAACACCCCGTCCGCGCCGAGACGCATCATCAGCGCGGCGTCGGAAGGCGTGCCCACCCCGCCGGCCGCGAAGTTCACCACGGGCAGCCGCCCCTCGGACTTTACCTGCTTCACCAGCTCCAGCGGGGCGCCCAGTTCCTTGGCCGCGGTCGGCAGCTCGTCGTCGGGCATATTCCGGAGCCGGCGGATCTCGTCCTGCACAGCCCGCATGTGACGAACCGCCTCGACGATGTCCCCCGTCCCGGCCTCGCCCTTCGTGCGGATCATCGCCGCGCCCTCGCCGATTCTGCGCAGCGCCTCGCCAAGGTTCCGGCAGCCGCAAACGAACGGAACCTTGAAGTCGTGCTTGTGGATGTGGTGCGCCTCGTCAGCGGGCGTCAGCACCTCCGATTCGTCGATGTAGTCGACCCCCAGCGCCTGCAGCACCTCTGCCTCTACGAAGTGGCCGATGCGGGCCTTCGCCATCACCGGGATGGTCACTGCTTCCGTGATACGCAGGATGATCTCGGGGTCCGACATCCTCGCCACGCCGCCGTCGCGCCGGATGTCCGCCGGGACACGCTCCAACGCCATCACGGCGCACGCCCCCGCTTCCTCCGCAATCTGCGCCTGTTCGGGCGTCACGACGTCCATGATGACGCCG